>CAMMKL010000065.1 GCA_946497265.1 uncultured Clostridia bacterium
TGGCCTGGATGGCATACATCAGGGTTTTCCAGGCGGTATCCACCTGTTCCTGGGTAGCGTCCGGGTCGTCATAGACCGCCTGGGCGCTTGCCAGCACCTTGTTGAACATCTCTTTTGCCGAAGGAACCAGTTTGTCTACGTCGCCCGCCTCCACATGGCCGTTTGCGATATTCAATACGTATTCCAAAGTGCTGATGTTCACCAACTGATCCATTGCGCCTTGTAATGCTTCCTCGGCAGCGGTTACTTCCGCCTGGGTTGCCGCGTCGTTTTCGAGCACTGTCTCGGCGTTGTCCATTGCGGCAGAAAGGGCTGCATAACTGCCGGCTGTATAGTTCTCTTCTGCCAACGCTTTTGCCTGCGCCAATTTCTGGTTCAGGGTATCCTTGATCACCTGAGCGGTAACGGAGAAGAGCACATAGTTGCTTTCACAAACCTTCTGCCCCTCTGCATCGTTAGCACGTACCTTGGCATAGTAATTCCCTTCCGCCAGATCGATGGAAACGGTCTGATCCGTAATAGAATCCATGGTAGAAACCGGTTCCATCCCTTCATTATAGTATTCCACCGTATAGGAAGTTACTCCCGCTTCCTCGCCTTTAAACGTCCAGCTCAGGGTATCCCCGCTCTGGGTAAGACTGAGGGCTGGCTGCGCATGCAGGGATTTCTCTGACAGTGCCTGGATCTCTTCAGCGGAAAGCGCCCGGTTATAAACTGCCAGGTCGTCGATTGCGCCACAAAGCCCCATCATGGAGCCGTAGGTACCGGTTCCAGGCTTGTTTTCTGCGCCGATTTTGAAGGTGTTCCCGATCGTAGTCAGGTCGGCGTTGGCCTTCATCGTTACGTTGCCGACTTCAACGCCGTCCACATAGAAGGTAATCTTCTGATTATCGCGGGTAACGGCGACATACTGCCACTGGTTGACCTTCAAAACCGAATTCGGCGTCGTATAATTGATCTGATTGGAACCGCCGACCCAGATCTGCATGTTGAGTTTGCCGCTTGCATTGGTATACAGCCACCAAATCCCCTGGGTATTGCCGGAGGCGCCATGAGTCAGCAAAGTCTGGCTGGTGCTTCCGTTGTATTTATCTAGTTTTACCCACATACCCACGGTAAACTGCTTTTGCAATACGGCCTCCTGCCGGCCCGCATCGATAAATTCTTCATTGTTAAAGTGGGCCGCTTGGCCGTTTTTGCCCTCTACGGCCGTAACCGGACCCTGAAGGGTTGCTTCTTCTCCGGAAAGCACATCGGTCACGGAGCCTTCGCCCACCTGATCGAAGTGATAGGCGAGTTCCAAGCCGATATCAAACAGAGCGTCTGCCTTTTGATTCACACACTGATTTTTCGCCTGTGCTGTATCGGCTACCTTGTTTACGGTCAGGGCATAGCGATTGATCTGTTCGCCTCCGGCCATGATTCCTTCTACCGTTAACCGCACTGTTTTGCCGTCGCCCTGCAAAACCGCATTGGTTACCGAAACGCCGTTGTTGATTTTATAGTGTTCTGTATTTTGGGCTTGCACAGGATCCAACGCTTCATTAAACATAATTTCTATTTCGGTTTGGGATATAAATTTCATATTTACGATGGCAGGCGCCAGCAAATCGGCCGCCGTGGTAGCTTGTACCGTCGCCTTTTCGCCTTCTTCGTTCTTGCCGTTGACTGCGGCCACCGCAAATTCATAGGAAGTAAGCTCCTGCAGCCCGGTCACCGTGTAAGAGGTACCATAGGTGCTGCCGATCAGGTCGCCGTTTGCATATACATGATATTGGAATACTGTCGAACCCTCCGCCGGGGCTTCCCAGGAAAGCTGAACGTCAGAGGTGTTTTCCACTGCCTTCCCCTGCAAGTTTTGAACCATACCGCAAGGTGTATAGCCCAGAGTGTCGAACACCTGTTGGCAGAGAGCATAGGTATCGCCCGTGGGTACAGTGGGATAATCTTTATCAAATTCCCCAGTGGACTTTCCGAACGGAATCCAAAGGGCGTCGTACCATTTGCTGAAGTCCACCGCACCGCTTGCATTGGTGGCTACCTCCGGGTACGGCTGCTCTTCACCCTTGAGCTGCGCCAGATTGTTTGCAAAGAACATCTTCCACTGCTGATAGTACACGTCCTTAAGCAGGCCGTTCCAGGTCCGGTTCGCATAATTTAGGAACATACCCTTGGCGCCGCTGACGCGCGGACCCCAGGTGGTGACGATCTGGCGGGCGTCCATTTCCATGAGATGTTTGCCTTCCTCGGTGGTGGAAATATTCTTTGCCGCTTCAATCCACGTACCGAGCATAAAGTATTCATTGGTACCGGTAATCTCATCCAACAGGAGGATTGCGTCCAGCCACTGGTTGGCCAAGCTTTCGTATTGTTCCGCATTTTTCGCTTCGAATGCCGCTTTGATCTTCGGCAGCGTCTCGCGGCTGTAGGCCGTGAACACCTGTGTTGTTACCAGGATCAGGTCGTATTGATAGGTATCGGTCTCCCGCAGGGAGGGGTCTACCTGTAACAATTCCTGGAAAGCTTCCAGCATCTTCTGGCTGTCAAAACCCAAGGAGCCGGGGCCGGTGGGGCTTGCCATGGTCCCGGAATGGTCTGGGGACATGGCAAACAGGATATCGCCTACCGGGTTGTTGCCTGTCTTGTTGTATACCAAATCACCCAGAATCGCCCATGCTGCACGGGCATGTTCATCCGGCTGGCCGTCTACTAAGCCGTAGCGGCGGTCGGCGTATTGCTGGAACCACTCGTCGCCGTCGGTGGGGTTATCCTGCCAGGCAAGCTCGCCCATGGCTTCGAGGACAATTGGTTCGTGGTGTCCGCCTTCGGGGGCGACGCCCACGCCGTTCATTTTATTGCCGGGCTTATTCTTCCATTCCCAATAGGTTTCGGAAAGATCCTTGATGCGGCTGCCCATGATGGTACGGGAGCCCATGGAATTCAGATGGCTGAATCCGTATTCCGCGCCCGACCACTTTTCTTCCCGGTCAAAGCTTGATGTGGTCTTGATGTCGTGAATAAACACCTTGGATACGTCCAGGCCCTTGATCATATCGGGGTTGGGGCCGCTCCAGTGCATGATGTGCCAAGTGGCGTCGGGATGGGCTTTCAGCATGGCTTCCTGCACCTTGGCGCCGGCTTCGGCCGGATCGACGTTCCCCAGGCTTCCGCCTTCGTTGAAAAGGTCGATTTTAAAGTTGTTGACTTCGCCGAACAGTTCCTCCTGTACGCGATAATAGGTCTCTGCCAGTTCTTCAAAATAGGGGCTGGTGGGGTTGAGCCAATCGGGGCGCGGCATGGTAGCCCAATCCGGCTGACTGACCACGTCGTTTTTGATTTCCGGCCGCACTTCCGGATAGGCGTAGGCGAGATAGCCGGAGCAACCGGGAAGGATGGGGTCCATCCCCATCTCGCGCAGACGGTCGCATACCTTCTGCCCGATCTCCAGACGGGTCTGCATAATATCCGGGGTAACGGAGGTCATAATGTTGGGGGAATTCAGAGCGTCGTCTGCCTTAAAGCGCCAAGAGCCGCCCAAGAAAAGGCTGGGAGTAAAGCTGACGCGCGGCATCTCGGAAAGCATCGTCTCTTCCGGAACGCCCAGTTCTACAAAGGTCTGATAAAAGACGCTTTCCTGGCCGGTGTAAACCAGAACCTGATTAAACCCATTTAAGGCCAGAAGGTCTATCTCGCGTTCCCAGTCTTCCCAGCTCCAATAGTTGCCGTCATACTGTTCGGTCATATCGTTGCCGGCAAACCGGTGCTCGGCGTTGGCCGACTGGTAATTCGGTTCGCTTGGGAGTGGAAGCTCATCGGGAAGGTTCACCTGATCCTCCCGCCAACTGATGTTACAGTTGGCCACGTATTTCAGCCAGTGGTTGAAACCGGTAAGGATGGATGCATTGGTGGTACCGGCGATCAGCAGCTTGCCGTCTTTGTTATAGTACTCGTAATAGTCGTACATACAGTCGCCCTTTTCGATCCCTTTGAGTTCGATCTGGCCGAGCTTGTCGGCGTTCTGTTCGCCCAGCAGCCTGCCGATGGACTCCATCGCAGGTGTGGTATCAAAGGCGGAGGGGGCGTCGGCGTTGCGCACAATCAGCCCGTCAATAGCGTTTTGAAGGGCGGCAACCTGGGTATTGGCCTCTTCCTGGGTCACTTCTTCGCTCACCGCATACTCGGCGTCTTTGATCGCTTGTTTTAGTTGGTTGTATGTATTTTCGTAATAATAGTGATCCGGATTCTCAATCGCTTTGGCTTCTGTGAGCTTCTCCATCAGCTCTTTCAAATCGCCAACCGATTCCAATGCAGCCTGTGCCTCTTTAAGCTGGCTCTCTACCGTGTCCAATTCTTCCTGCACATAGTGCTCCTGGCTCAGCAACACCTCGGCATACCGCAGATAATCGGAAAAAGTGCTCCAGCTTGCCGGGGTATAATCGAGCTCCTCCAGCTGCCGGGCAGCTTCCACCGCTTCGATAAGCGGCTGGGCGTCGCCGTCCGCCACTTCGGGCAGTATGCGCAGCTCGGCCATGGAAAGGTTGTCGGGATCGGTAGCGTGCGGGGCAATTTCCGTAGCTTGGAATTTTACGTGGGTGACCCCTTCCACCGAAGCAAAGGCCGCATAGCGCCAGCCTTTGCGCTCCGACCACTCGCCGCTGCTCACTTTGGTATAGCTTGCGCCGTTGTCGGTGCTGACGGAAATCTCATACTTGGTGATCAGGCCGTTGAGGTCCCCGGCCTGGCCGGTACTCTTTCTGGGAAGCTGGGCGACGCCCCCCACCGTCTTCGCTTCGCCAAGATCAATCACAATCCAGGCTCCGCTCAGACTGGTATTGTTCCAAGGGCCTTCCCACAGGGTATTGGGGTCGCCGTCCAATACCCGCGATCCGCCGTAAGACGCACTGTGCTGTGTTCCTACCGTGGCGCTCATACCGGTTGTAGGATAGGCATAGGCGGCTTCTACAAAGGGATTATAAGGCTCGTCTACTCCTTCGGTGCCGGCTGCAAATGCGGCAAAGCTTGTAGAGGTCACACTACACAATATACAGCCCGCCAACAGGCCGGAAAGCGCTCGTTTCAGTTTGTTGTTAAACTTCACTTTTTTTACCTCTTTTCCTTTTCAGTTTACGATGTTCCGGGCGGTCTTGATCGTTAATTATCTTCCCCCTTCCTGTTTTTTGTCCTTTCTCTTTTTGGCTAAAACGGAATCGGAAATGGTTTTGTTGTACGTTCTGTTTAATTTATTCTTACCATCCTTTCGTTTTTCGTTAATTTAGCTTCATTATAACAATTGTTCCTGCTATGTAAATAAACGAAACGGAAAATATGATATTTTTCGGAAAAATTATTTATAAAAAACGGAAAAAATTACATAATAATAAGGTCCTCTATGCCGGCCTACTTCTCAATATTTATCAATAGATGGTTTGTGTTTTCGGAAACCAAAATTATCAAATTTATACAATCAAGAACTCGCATTTGATTGTGTCCTTTTCTTTTGGCAGAAAGTTTTTCTAGATACAAATGATACGTGAAAGGCCGCTTTCCTTTTTATCTTAGTTTTCTTCTTATGATTATTTTTGTCGGAATAAGCCCATGCTAACTACAGGCGGATATGATTAACTAACATCAATAAATGGGGTGATTGGATGGATTCCATCTGGAAGCAAACCGCCGGTATTTCCCACCGGCCTTATTTGTATGGAGAGGTCAAGGCAGAAGCGGCCGTCATCGGCGGTGGCTTGGCCGGCATATTGACCGCCTATTTTTTGCAGCAACGGGGAATCGAAACCGTTTTGCTGGAAGCAAACCGCGTTGGCAGCGGACAAACCCGGAACACTACCGCAAAGGTAACTTCCCAGCATAACTTGATTTACCATAGGCTGATTCAGGAATTCGGGGCGGATAAGGCGCGCCAGTATGCAAGCGCCAATCAACAGGCGATTGAAGCCTATCGCCATGTGATTAAGCTTGAGCACATCAATTGCGATTGGGAACGCCGCCCCGCCTACCTGTATTCCTGCATAGAGCGGGAACCTCTGCAGCGGGAGGCCCAAGCGGCCAGGCAGCTTGGAATCGACGCGGAATTTACCGAAGAAACCTCCTTGCCTTTCCCAATAAAAGGGGCGGTAAAATTTCAAAGGCAGGCGCAGTTTCATCCTCTAAAATTTTTGGGGGCAATTGCCGAAAAACTTACGATTTATGAAAACAGCATGGTAACCTCAGTAGAAGGCGAAGAAATCCGCACCGACCGGGGCCGCGTTTTGGCGAAGCATATTGTGTTCGCATGCCACTATCCGTTTTTGAATTCGCCTGGTTATTATTTTATGCGCATGCATCAAACGCGCTCCTATCTACTGGCCTTGCGGAACGCTCCCCAATTGGACGGGATGTATCTGGGCATTGACCAGGACGGCTATTCCTTTCGAAACAGCGGCGATCTCCTTTTGCTGGGCGGGGGAAGCCACCGCACCGGAGAAAACTCCGCCGGAGGGCAATACGAAAAGCTACGCCGGGCCGCGGCAAACTATTTTCCCGGCAGCACGGAAATCGCTTTTTGGTCCGCACAGGATTGCATGACGCTGGACGGAATCCCCTATATCGGGCAGTATTCCTCTTCTACTCCCCATTGGTATGTGGCCACCGGATTCCAAAAATGGGGAATGAGCAGCTCCATGGTGGCCGCACTACTGCTTTCCGATTTGATCTGTGGGCAGAAAAATCCCTTTGCTGAAGTTTTTTCCCCTCAAAGGTTCCAATTCTCCGCTTCGGCTAAAACATTGATGGAAGACGGCCTGCAGGCGGTAAAAGGCCTTACCCGCGAATGGTTCTCCCTGCCGAAAGAAACACTTGAAGAGCTCCCCGCCGGACATGGCGGCATTGTGGAATACGATGGGCATAAAATGGGCGTTTACCGGGATGAACAAGGCGAGGTGTTCCTGGTTTCGCCGCGTTGCCCCCATCTTGGCTGCCAGCTCTCCTGGAATCCGGACGAAAAAAGCTGGGATTGCCCTTGCCACGGGTCCCGTTTTGATTATAAAGGGCGCCGCATCGACAATCCGGCAACGGAGGGACTTGCTTGTGAAAAATTTCCAGGTTGCCCGAAAAACACGAAGTAATTTGGAGGGTGGGACCCTCAAACAGCAAAACGGTGAAGAAACCGTCGCCCTAATCCCCGCTTTCCATATTGATCCAAAGGGCTTTCCTACCGCTTCCCTGCAAATTGTGACCGATGAGGCCTCCCATTCCGTAACCTTTCCAGCGCAGGATTTTCAAGCGGATCCGCGCCGTTTTTGCGTACAGATTGCAGGCAATACCTTTTGCGAAAAAGGAATCCTTTTAAACCTGCATACGAAGCAGCTTTCCTTGACCGGCAAGCTGCACTTTGGGCCTTTTTCGCCCCCAATCTCCGATATTATGGGGCCGTTTCGATTTGTACCCTTCCTGCAGTGCCGTCACAGCGTCATCAGCCTTGGCCATTGGGTAAACGGTTCTCTGGAGCTCAACGGCAAACGTTATTCCTTTGAAAATGGTACCGGCTATCTGGAAGGCGACCGCGGACGTTCGTTTCCCGCCGCTTACCTTTGGTCGCAGTGCAGCTGGCAGGAGCGTGACCCCTGTTGTGTTATGCTCGCCGTGGCAAGCATTCCTTTTTTGAGAACCTCTTTTACGGGCTGTATCTGCGCGGTATCCTACGCAGGGCGGGAATACCGCCTGGCAACCTACTGCGGCGCAAAGGTCCTGCAATGGTCGGATGAAGAAGCTATCATCGCGCAAGGCGACAGCCTTCTTCAGATAACCCTTCTAGAACAACGGGCACATAACCTGCGCGCTCCTAGCAACGGAGCTATGCTGCGCACCATCCGCGAAAGCCCCTCTTGCCGGGTTCGATATCGATTATTAAAAAATGGGAAAAAACTGTTTGATGTAACCAGTTCCCAGGCAAGCTTTGAATTTTCAAAAAAATAAAAAACAACAAATAAGGGCCGCTGTCCATGCTTTAGCTTACACGAACAGCAGCCCTATATTTATTGGGATTTACATTTCAAATTACTAGTTGTCCATTGTTTCCACCTTATTTCAAAAGGTTATAATTTTAATCAGTGCTCCCCATATGAATAGCCACCTCAATATACATCTTATTCTATTTTTCAATTCACGCTCCCCGTGTGGGGAGCGACGTTGAGGGTACAAACAATGACGCGGAGATCCATACCATTTCAATCCACGCTCCCCGTGTGGGGAGCGACTTTCCAGGTCATTCTTTTGGATCGCTAGGGCGTCATTTCAATCCACGCTCCCCGTGTGGGGAGCGACTCATAGTGTAATTGGTGTTTAGTACATAGTCCTTATTTCAATCCACGCTCCCCGTGTGGGGAGCGACAGCAAAAACTACCGAAAAAACGTTTGGATAATCTTTCCTTCTGTATACTTACTATAACATAAGTATGTATCCATAGACAAGTGCCGGACTGATATTTCTTTCATATGCGCTTAAATTGGTGCGAATCTCCCAGGGAATTCATGTGTGCTTCCGATTCGCACTGTATTAAAAATTAGAGCTTATATATGAATGGTGATTTTTGTAATGACAGAATGAACTTATATAATTAAAATAAAATTATTAAATAAAAATAAAAAAATCTATTTTATTGACATATAAAATTTTTTGTGTTAGAATAAAAATAAACAATTATTTTTGTTATTAGGAGGTAAGAAACATGAAAAAACACTTAAAAAAGGGAATTGCCATTCTAGCAGCTGGTGTTTTATTAACCTCATCCGCCGCAGCCTATGCAGCGCAACTGCCAGACGAAAGTGCAAAGGCTCCTCTTGTTTCTTCTAGTAGTGAATATTCGTATAATGCAGAAATTAAGTTAATTGAATACACGATGTCTTCCAGTAGAATTGTTGCAAAATTTAATACATCTCTTTATGCGGAGGGGAGTGTACAGTTCCGCAATGTGTTTTATACTTATGTTGTTGAACAGGAGTCCTCGCCTAATTCTTCCGATTTTGTAACAATATCGGAAGGCAATGGATATGGATTTGGAGGTCTTACTGTAGATCAAGCGATTTCCGTTAACCCAGGGCAACGTATTCGTATTCGAGTCTCCGCATCGGCCCCTGCTTTTGATGGCTACGAACCAATCGGCTCAGCGACCGATTCCGAGGACTTCTATTTTATATTCGGATAATAATGTGATTTCTAAAGATAATGAAAACGCCCGCCCCTTACCAGATGGTAGGAAGCGGGCATTGCTATGTTCCATTACTTTTCTTCGGCGTCTATGTTACCATTCTCTTCGGCCTTGCTTTTAAGCCGTTTCACCACATTCATGAGGAAAGGCGGGAGGGTAACCCCGATATCGCCGATGTTCTCCAATATGCTGATGATTTCATTGCAGATCAGCCAGATCGCCGCCAAGGAAGCAATCGCAAAAGAGAATGGCAACGTCAGGCCGATGGTTTCGGCGGCAAAGGCCAGCACCCAATCGATCACCGCGCCG
>CAMMKL010000066.1 GCA_946497265.1 uncultured Clostridia bacterium
TTTCCACCGCCGTTTTGCCGTCGATCAGGGTGATGATGGGGCGCAGGCCCAGCAACAGGCCCCAGCAAAAATCCGGCCAGCATAACGGGGATGTGCATGGGGAGAAAGATCTGCCCGGCAGCACTTCCGCCGATCAAATGAAAAACCTGAGGCAACAGGATTCCCACCGCAATGAGCAGGGCGGTATAGGTCAGTTTTTTTACATCTACGTTTTTCTTCATATTATTCTTTCCGTTCCTTTGCAAAGCATTTCTGAATTACGGGCATTAGTTCATGAATAGGAAGATGCTGTGGGCAAGCTTTTTCGCAGTGTTTGCAGGCTCGGCAGGCTTCGGCTTTTTTTGGCAACTTTTCATAAAGGGCGGATGCCTTTTCCATGCCCAGCGAAACGGTGCTGTTATAAGCCTCAAAGGTTCCGGGAATATCCAGGCCGAAGGGGCACGGCATACAATACGAGCATTTGGTGCAGGAAACCAGCGCCATCGTGTCGTAAACCGTTTTGGCACGGGAGAGCATGGAGAGATCTTTTTCCGAAAGCATACCCACGCTGGAACGTGAGGCATACATAAGGTTATCCTCTACTTGCTGGAAGCTGTGCATCCCGCTTAGCAGAAGAGATACCTCCGGCCGGTTCCAGAGGAAATCGAGCGCCCATTCCACCGGGCTTTTTTCCGGCGATAGCTCAGCAGCGACCGCTTTGGTAGGGGAAGCGAGTTTTCCGCCCAGCAAAGGCTCCATAACAATAACGCCTAAGCCTTTGGAAGCGGCGTACTCCAAACCCTCGATGCCCGCTTGATGGTGAATGTCGATGTAATTCAGCTGGATTTGGCAAAAATCCCAATGCCCATATCCGTCCACAATCTTCTGAAAGGCTTCGTAACTATCGTGGAAGGAAAAACCGATATGCCGGATTTTTCCTGCAGCTTTGGCCCGCTCCATTTTGTCAAGCAGCTCGAATTTAAGGACGACATTGTTCCAGGTGTTTAGGCTTAAAGCGTGCAGCAGGTAAAAGTCGATCGTATCGGTTTGCAGCCGAACAAGCTGTTCCTCCAGTATCCTCTCAAAATCCGATTCTGTTTTCATACTGAAAACAGGGGATTTGGTTGCCAGGTAGGTTTTTTCCCGGTATCCATCCTTTAGCGCTTTTCCCACCAGGCTTTCGCTCTGGCCGCTGTGGTAAAAGTAGGCGGTATCGATATAATTGACGCCGTTGTCGATCCCATGCCGGATCATGCGGATCGCTTCCGTTTCGTCAAAAGCGCCGCTGTTGGGATCGCCGTCGGTGGTAGGCAGCCGCATGCAGCCAAAACCCAAGGCGGAGACGTTTTCTTTCATGGTACCAAATTGTCTGTATTGCACAGTAGGCCCCCCTTGTCCAAATATCACTTTTGAGCTTCTCTTATTATACTTGTTTTCCCGGGTTTTGTCCATAAAAGGGTGGATTTTCCCCTAAAACCCTATTTTGAAAAGACTTTAAAATAAATCCGATAAAAGAATAAACAACCTCTTCTCATTCTTTATAATATCAGATGGTACATATTAATATCAGAATGAGGAGGGCTTATATGGTAAATTCCTATCTAAAACAGTTTGCCGCACTGTATGCAATGGTTTACGATTCCAAACGTATGGCGGCATACGGAAAATACCAGGGATACGACGTGGTAATCCAAGACGCGACACAACAAGCACAGTATGTAATCCAGATGGCCGTAAACGGTACCACGCCCTATTTTGTGGAACAAACAGCGCAATTTGTGCAATCACTGAACTTTCCCTTTGTGAACTATGCGAAGTATGAAAACCTGACGATCACCGTCAGCGTAAAAAACAAGCCCCGCAAAATACAGGAATATTTTGTAGAGGTGCTCAATGTGCTGGTTTCCTACTGCCGCAACGCCGGACTGGCGAGCTGCTGCAAATACTGCGGCACGCAGGCCGGGATAGGGGCTTACAGCATCAACCGGAATGTGGATATGCTATGCGGAAATTGCTTTGGAAAAATTTCTCAAAATCTCGCGCAGGCCCAGAGGACCATCCGTGAAGAAAAGGGCAGTCTGCTCGCCGGGTTGGTCGGCGCTTTCCTGTTTTCCCTAGCCGGGGTAGCGCTTTGGGTAATCATTGGCCAATTTGGCTGGATCGCGGCGATTGCCGGGCTGATTATCGTGGTATGCGCGCTCAAAGGCTTTGAAAAATTCGGCGGCAAAATGAACCTGGCCGGCGCTATTTTGGTTTTTGTACTTTCCATTGTAATGGTAGTGCTGGCGGAAACCATCTCGGAAAGCATCCTCATGACCCAGGCGCTCTATGAAGAAGGGTTTTCCATCACCTTCTTCCAGGTATTGGGAGGTTTTTTCTCTCTATTGAATCTTTCAGAAGACCTGCTTGCAGAATACATTAAAAATGTCGGGATCGGCATTGTCTTTACGGTGGCGGCCAGCGTTTCCACGCTTATGAATACCTATCGGAATAAGAACTTAAAACACGAATTGGTCAAGTTAAACTAAAAACGAAATCAGCTGAAACCTGGTGACAGGTGGTTCCGTCTGATAACCCCCCAACGGCGCGCAGCTTCTTCTATATTAAGAGAGGCCGCCTTGGGGGATTGTTTTATTTTAAATGGATGTAAGCAAATGAGGAATGGACGGCCGATAAGCCGGACATTCTGTATAAATTGAGTATGTTAAGACCGTATGCTTTTGACGCATGTACTCACAATATTTTTCCGGAATTTCTTATATTTTCTTTTTTATCGCTTGCCGGTTTTAAAGAAAATGCCATCCTTTTGGCGTACCTTAAAACGACATAGGCATCTTTTCGGCTTTGGTTAATATGGGGTTGATGAACCGCCTTTCATTCGCAGTTGGGAAGAAAATCTGGATTGAAGGCTAGCATTGGCCGGCTTACGAAGACGAGACGTTTTATAATTGTTAAAGAAAATGATAATAGCTAAGAAGACAACCTTAGCTTTGCTTTTTTTAGTGCTTTTTATGAACTTGAAATATCCCGCCCAATTTCTACTGTTAGTGTGGTATACTAGAATCGTTTAGGAATGAGTACCCATATGTAGCCATTTTTTGCTTGACAAATTTGCTACAAAGTTTATAATTAAAAGTTAGATTGTCAAACTAATTAAAAAGGCGTTTGCCTACGATATCAACAGGAGTGAAAAAAATGTTTTGTGAGCAGCTCGGGGACGCTTTGGAAGAAGCCTATCGGCTGATTGCCAAAGTGGAGTCGGCCATGGTCACCAATGTTAGGGGGCTCAAGCTTTCCATTAATGAGCTGCATTTGCTGGAAGCGGTCCGAAAAGGCGGGGAACGGGGCAGCACCATCAGCAATATTGCCGCCCGCCTTTCCATTACGCTTTCCTCCGTCACCGTCGGTGTCAATAAATTGGAGCATAAGGGCTTAGTAGTCAAATGCCGTGACAAATCCGACGGCCGGGTGGTGTTGGTGCGTCTGACCGAAACCGGCCGCAAAGCGGAACGGGTGCACCATCGATTTTACCGCAGCCTGGCATGCAGCCTTTCGCAGAATGTAACCCTCCAGGAGCAGAGGCTCCTTTTAAACAGCTTAAGGGATATCAATCAATTTTTAAGAATAAAAGCTAGAAAAATGGAGGCAAAGAAATGAGTTTTCGTATTTTAGGGACCGGAAAGTCAGTACCGGATTATGTACTGACAAACGACGAGATGGCCACGATCGTAGACACAAACGACGAGTGGATCCGAACCCGTTCCGGCATTCGGGAACGTCGCATCTGCACTACCGAAACTCCCAGCACCTTGGCAACCCAGGCGGCAGAGCGCGCGCTGAAAGACGCGCATGTATCCGCTCAGGAATTGGATTTGATCATCTGCGCGACCATCCGCGGCGAATACATCAGCCCGGCGGAAGCCTGCGTCATTCAAAAAAACATTGGCGCTACCTGCCCGGCGTTTGATTTGAACGCCGCCTGCTCCGGGTTCCTGTATGCATTGGATGTGGCGGACGGTTTCTTTGCCCGTAAGCGGGTCAAGAAAGTATTGGTGGTCGGCATGGATAACATGAGCAATTCCCTGGATTGGCAGGACCGCTCTACCTGTGTGCTGTTCGGAGACGGCGGCGGCGCGGCGGTGCTGGGCGAAGGGGACGGCCTTCTTTCCATCCATATTACCGCCCAGGGCGACTACGATTGTCTCGCAATCCCCCGCGGGGAAAACACCAATCCCCGGTATGCAAACGGGAGCCAACGGCCGGTACTGAAGATGAACGGTCGGGATGTGTACAAATTTGCGGTAAACGCCATGAGCAAGGGCCTGCAAAAAGCGGTGGACGACGCAGGGCTAAAGCAGGAGCAGATCAATTGGGTGATTCCCCATCAGGCGAATATCCGCATTATCGACGCGGCGGCGGCCAAACTCCAAATTCCACGTGAGCGTTACTTCTGCAACATCGCAAGCTACGGTAACACATCGGCCGGCAGCATCCCGATTGCACTGGATGAGATGAACAAAGAAGGAATACTGAAAAACGGCGACCTGATCGCCATGTCTGCTTTTGGCGGCGGTTTAACCAGCGCAAGCTGTGTGATCCGTTGGAACAAGGATTAAGGAGGGCTTTTCGTGATCAAGACACCTTTGTGTGAAATGCTGGGGATTGAATATCCCATTTTTCAAGGCGGTATGGCCTGGGTTGCAGACGCTTCCCTCGCGGCGGCGGTCAGCAACGCGGGCGGACTCGGTATCATCGCGGCCATGAACTCCAACGGCGAGCAATTGGCGGCGGAAATCCGCAAGGCCAAAGAATTGACAGACAAGCCGTTCGGCGTAAACATCATGCTAATGAGCCCCTTTGCGGAAGAAGTTGCGCAGACAGTCGTCGAGGAAGGGATTCAGGTTGTAACCACCGGTGCGGGAAATCCGGGGAAATATATGGAGAAATGGCTTCAAGCCGGCATCAAGGTGATCCCGGTAATCCCCTCCACCGCTTTGGCCCGCCGTATGGAGCGGGAAGGCGCCTGCGCGGTGGTTGCGGAAGGCGGGGAATCCGGCGGCCATGTGGGTGAGCTTACCACCATGGCTTTGGTGCCTCAGGTGTGCGACGCGGTCAATATCCCCGTCATCGCGGCGGGCGGCATTGCGGACGGCCGGGGGATTGCGGCATCCTTGATGTTGGGAGCTGTCGGCGTACAGGTAGGCACCCGGTTCCTGGTCGCCAAGGAATGCACCATCTGCCAGGAGTACAAGGATAAGGTGTTAAAAGCCAAGGACATCGACACCGTGGTAACCGGCAGACGGCTGGGGCATCCGGTGCGCGGCCTGCGCAACGCGTTTACCAGGGAATACAGCAAAAAAGAATGGGACAGCACCATACCCGACGATGAACTGGAGAGTTTGGGCGGCGGCGTGTTGCGCCTGGCGGCCAGGGAGGGCGACGTTTCCAACGGTTCGGTCCTGGCGGGCCAGATTGCCGGTATGGTGACAAAAGAGCAGCCGGCAGCCGAAATGATAAAGGAAATGTTTACCGAAGCGGAAGAATTGCTGGGAGGTGCGTCAAAATGGGTAAAATAGCGCTGGTTTTTTCCGGCCAGGGAGCGCAGTACCCCGGCATGGGAAAAGGATTGTACGAGTCAAGCGCGGCTGCTAGGGAAGTGTATGAAATGGCGGACGGCGTCCGTCCCGGTACTTCCGCGCAATGCTTTACCGGGACACAGGAAGAACTCAATACGACGATCAACACCCAGCCCTGTGTATTTACCGCCGACCTGGCCGCCGCTAAGGCGGTTGTGGAGCGGGGGATTTATCCGGACTGCGTGGCCGGTTTTTCCCTGGGAGAGATCGCAGCGATTGGTTTTGCGGGCATGCTGAGCGAACGGGATGCGTTTGAACTGGTGTGCCGCCGCGCACAGCTGATGAACGATGCGGCTGAGCAAAACAAGGGCGCGATGGCGGCCGTTCTCAAGCTGGAATCTGCCAAGGTGGAAGAGCTCTGCGGCCGGTTTGAAGAAGCGTGGCCGGTCAATTACAACTGCCCGAAGCAGACGGTTGCCGCCGCTTCAGAGGATGTCATCGACGATCTGTGCGCCGCTGTAAAAGCAGAGGGCGGCAAAGCGGTACGCTTAGCGGTAAGCGGCGCGTTCCACTCTCCCTACATGGCAAGCGCGGCGAAGGGCCTGCGGGAATATTTGAAGGAAAAACAGCTGCGCGAGCCGAACGTCCCGGTATATGCCAACGCCACGGCCCAGCCTTACGGGGAGGACGCCAAGGAGCTTTTGTGCAGGCAGTGCGCAAGCCCCGTATTGTGGCAGGAAACAATCGAACACATGGCTGCAAACGGCGTAGATACCTTTATTGAAGTAGGCGTGGGCAAGACGCTGATGGGTCTGGTCAAAAAGACTTTGCCCAAGGCGTCGGTATACAAAGTTGAAACGAAGGAGGATCTGGACGCGGTTGCCGCCGCGCTGGAAAAATAATCATGTTACAGGGAAAAACTGCACTGGTTACCGGTGCTTCCAGAGGGATCGGAAGAAGCATTGCGCTGGAGCTGGCGCGTCAGGGCGCCGATGTAGCGCTGGTATATGCCGGCAACGAGGAGAAAGCCCAGGCAACAAAAGCCGAGGTGGAGGCGCTGGGCGTGAAAGCAAATACTTACCGCTGCAACGTAGCGGATTTCGATGCCACCAAGGAACTGGTGGCCCGCGTTATTGAGGAGATGGGCGGCATTGACATTTTGGTAAACAACGCCGGCATTGTGCGCGACGGCCTGGTGCTCTCCATGAAGGAGGTTGATTTTGACCAGGTCATCGATGTCAACTTAAAGGGCGCATTTAATATGATCAAGCATACCTATTCCCATTTTATGAGGAAGCGTAAAGGCCGGATCATCAATATCACGTCGGTTATCGGCTTGAGCGGGAACGCCGGCCAGGCAAATTATGCAAGCGCCAAAGCGGGTCTGATCGGCCTTACCAAATCGGTTGCCAAGGAGCTGGCGGGCCGCGGCGTTACCTGCAACGCGATTGCGCCGGGCTATATCGCCACCGATATGACCGACGCGCTGAGCGATAAGGTCAAGGAGACGATGGAAGCCGCGATCCCCATGAAGAAAGCGGGCGCGCCTGAAGACATTGCTTATACGGCGGCTTTCCTTGCGTCCGACGGAGCACGTTATATCACCGGCGAGGTAATCCGCGTGGACGGCGGCCTTGCGATGTAAAACAAAGGAGAGAAAGTATGAACAGAGTAGTTGTTACAGGATTAGGCGCTGTCACCCCCGTGGGCAACGATGTCCCTTCCATGTGGGAAGCGATGAAGGCGGGTAAGTGCGGCATCGACTTTATCACCCGGTTCGATACTACCGACTATAAGGCCAAGGTGGCGGCGGAGGTCAAAAACTTTGACCCTCTCAAATACATCGAAAAAAGCGAACTGCGAAAAACCGATCTTTACTGCCAGTACGCCCTGTGCGCGGCCGGGGAGGCCATGGACGACAGCGGGCTGATGGGGAAAATCGCCCCCGAGCGTTTCGGCGTTTATGTGGGTTCGGGCATCGGCGGTATGCAGACTTTTGTCAGCCAGACGGAAACTCTGCGCGACAAAGGTCCCAAGCGCGTTTCCCCCCATTTTATCCCGATGATGATTTCCAACATCGCGGCCGGCCGAATCGCTATCAAATACCAGGCGAGGGGGCCGTCTATGTCGGTGGTGACTGCCTGCGCCACCAGCAGCAATACCATCGGCGAAGCGTCCCTTGCCATCAAGCACGGCTATGCCTACGCCATTCTGGCTGGCGGCGCGGAAGCCACCATCACCCCCTTGGCGGTGGCGGGCTTTGTCAACTGCATGGCGCTGTCCAACAGCGAAGACCCCTCTCAAGCGTCTATCCCCTTCGACAAGCGCCGCGACGGTTTTGTGATGGGCGAAGGCGCGGGTATGATGGTTTTGGAGGAATATGAGCATGCAAAAGCACGCGGTGCCAAGATTTATGCGGAGATTGTGGGTTACGGCAATACGAATGACGCTTACCATGTGACGGCTCCCGATCCGGACGGCGCAGGCGCCAGCAATGCCATGCGCATTGCGTTGGAGGAGTCCGGGCGTACGGAAAACGACCTTCTGTATATCAACGCCCACGGCACCAGTACGCCGCTGAACGATAAGGGCGAAACAGCCGCCATCAAACAAGTGTTGGGTAAGAACGCTTATGACGTGTTGATCAGCTCTACAAAATCCATGACCGGCCATATGCTGGGAGCGACGGGCGCGGTGGAAGCGATCGCTTCGGTACTTGCCTTGGATGACGGCGTCGTGCCTCCTACCATCGGCTATCGCGAGCCGGATCCGGAATGTGACCTCAATTATGTGCCCAATCAGGCAATTCAGGCCGATATCCAATACGCGGCGTCCAATTCCCTGGGATTCGGCGGGCACAACGCCTGTATTGTGTTTAAGAAAATTTAATGGGAGGCGCGCCATGAATACCAGAAATGTAAAATCGTTGATCGATATGATGGAAAAATCCAGCCTGACCGCTCTGGAAGTGGAAGAGGAAGGCTGTAAAATTCGCTTGGAACGCAGCGTGCAGGGAGGAGCGGCGGTACAGGCTGCGCCGATAACGCCCGTTTTGCAGCAGCCGGTTATGGCGGCCCCTGTAATGCCGCAGGCGATTTCGGAAGCCGCTCCGGCCGCCGCGCAGGAAACACCTGCCGGTAAGGAGGTTAAATCCCCCATGGTAGGGGTGTTCTACTCTTCTCCTTCCCCGGAAAGCGATCCATTTGTCACCGTGGGACAGCGTGTGAAAAAAGGCGATGTCCTCTGTATCATTGAAGCCATGAAACTAATGAACGAGATTACGGCTGAAGTGGAAGGCGAAATCACCGAAATCTGTGCACAAAACGGCCAGATTATCGAATACGGCCAGCCTCTGTTTCGGATTAAATAAGGATTAACCTTCCAATGGAGCCGTTCAGGGCTCTGTTTTGGCGCATGCAATAGGCTGTTTTATCACGGATCGTTGCGCTTTTCGCTACGGTAATCGGGTGGTTGAACCCAAACCGCCTGGAAGGCCCGGACCCCGGTAACAGCAGGAACGTTTAATGGAAAATAAGGTGGGTAACGATAGTATGAACAAAGAGCAGTTAAAAGAAATCATTCCGCATCGCGAGCCGATGCTGCTGGTAGACGAAGCAACCCTATTGAATCCGACTACCGCCCATGGCAAAGTACATATCACCGGCAAAGAGTGGTTTGTACAGGGGCACTTTCCGGGCAACCCGGTGGTGCCCGGTGTAATTTTGTGCGAGATGATGGCTCAGGCAGGATGTGTGATCGTAGCGGATCAGGCAAAGGGTTGCACGCCGCTGTTTACCGCCATTAAAGACGCAAAATTTAAGCATCAGGTACGGCCTGGGGACACGCTGGAGATTGAATGCACTTTGCTGAAAAACAGGCGTATT
>CAMMKL010000067.1 GCA_946497265.1 uncultured Clostridia bacterium
CGTAAAAGCAGGAGAGGCGGTACAAGGTAGAGTTATGGGGGACCGAGGCGCCGGACTCGTAATAGGTGTATGTAGAGCGGTGAAGCCCTAGATATTCGGCAACCTGCCGCTGGGAAAGGCCGAAATGTTTCCGCAGCAATCGCAATCGGTGCGGAAGTGTGGCTACGGGTTTTCGGGTGTGAAGGATTTCATCGACATACTGCATATTAAATCTCCTTTTTACTTTTCAATGTAATGTTTTACCAATATTATAAAGATGAGAACAGCATAATGACAAGCCAAGTATACTAATTTTTTGTAAAAAAAGTTAAATAATTTCACGAATCAACAAATCGCAAATGTAAATTGCTTTAGGTATGTCAATAAAAAAAGAGAGCCCCACAGGAATTCCTTCCATTGAAAGATTTTATGTTTATCACCATGGAAGGGCTTCAGGGATATCTGTGGGGCTTTCGATTGAATTTTAAAAGGACCGGTCGGCCGTTATCGCTTCTTTGGCAAAAAAGCAACGTACGATCCGTTTCCCGTTGTTTTGTTAGGGGTCCAAAAACAAACCTCGAAATAGGGCGATGCCTCTTGTGGCGTCAAAGCCGCCGGGCACGTTTTTGAAGTTTTTCAGGTGTTCCCATCGGGTGGAATACGTTTCGATTTGCTTGGCGGTCATGCGGATGTGGGCGGTTGCGCTCAGGCGGCTGAGTACGTCGCTTAGTTCGCTGAAGGTGCAGCCCAAACAGTCAAACAAAGCGGCGGTTCGTTCCGCGCTGTTTTCCATCCCACACAGGACGAGTGCCGGCAAAAAGGTTGCACAGGCGCGCCCGTGCGGGATGTTGTAATCTTCGGTCAGGATGTAGCCAAACGGATGTGGGAACGCCGTACCGGTGGCGTTCAAGACCAGGCCCGCCCACAAAGAGGCGTAGTACATAGCGTCCTTTTGGGTAGAAGAAAGGGCTTCTCCCGCCTCCAGTGCTTTCAACCCTTCCCAGAGCGTAGGCATGGCCTTTTTTGCACACAATGCGGCAATATCGTTGCAGACAGGGCTCAAAAACCCTTCGGCGGCGTGTGAAAAGGCGTCCAATGCGGTTGTAATACTAAGTTCCCGATTCATGGAATAGGTATATTGTGGGTCGGCAAACACAAGGTCCGCGTAAAGGTCCGGGTGGGTTACCGCCCGTTTGCGCCCGTCTTCCCAGGTGAGTACGCTCGTACTGCTTACCTCGCTGCCGGTTCCGGAGGTGGTGCCGATCAAAACCAGCGGAAGAGGCGTTTTTTTCCATTTTTTTTGCAGCATCCCTTCGGTGGTCAGGCCGGGGTTTGTTGCATAAATAGCGGCTGCTTTGGCCGAATCCAAGGGGGAACCTCCGCCTATTCCAAGAATAAAATCGGCTTCCATCTCGCGCGCTTGGTTTCCAGCTTCTTGGCAGGTTTCGGCTAAAGGGTTTGCCTGTATTTTGTCGAAAACAGAATAAGAAATCCATTCTTTTTCCAATGCGGCAAAAGCATCGTCTAACGCGCCGCTTTTCTTGGCGGAGCGCGTACCGGTTACGATCAGGCAGCGGGTTCCCAGAGCTTTTAATTCAGGGGAGTTTTCCAGGATCACACCTTTTCCGCTCAGAATACGAGCAGGCATATAAAAATTAAAATCCATCTTAAAACCTACCTTTCCGATTTCATAACTTTATTATACCCCCATCTAAAATCGAACGCAACTATACATCCTTTTTCATTGAAAAGGGTGTCGAAAAATGATACAATAACAAAGTATACCCAAAGAGTAAGCCCAGCGCAACTTGCGCGTGTCTTAATATAGGAGATTTGCTTTGACTCAGGAAAAAAAGAAACCAGCTATCCGTCTGCATATCCTTTTGCTTGTTATCCTAGCCCTGGTTGTGGGGGTGATCGTCTGGCTATTTCAGGATAGCCGGACCGGCCTGCCCTACGAGTGTACCAATCAGGCCATGGGCACCTATGCGCAGCAGACCGTTTATGGGGAAACCGGTGAAGAAGCCGCGACAAACGCTGCCCAAACCTTAGGTGCGCTTGAAAGCCTGATCTCTTGGCGGGAGGAAAATTCGGATATCGCCAGGCTGAACGAAAACGCAGGCGTAGACTGGATTTCCATACAGGACGTTACCTTCCGTTTGTTAGGCCAGTGTATGGACGTCGCTGAGGCGAGCGGCGGTGCGTTCGACCCTACCATCCTTCCCCTGACCCGCCTGTGGGATTTTGACGGAGACAAAAAACAGGTGCCGGCCCAGGAAGAGATCGACCGTTTCCTTCCATATGTCGGTTATGAGAACCTGAGACTGGAGGAGGGGACGGCAGGGGCCTCCCTGAAAATGCATGGGAACGCTGTCGATTTGGGTGCCGCCGGAAAAGGCGCCGCTTGCGACGCTATGATCGCGGCTTACGAAAAAACCGGCGGCGTGACGGGGGCGGTTGTCGCTGTGGGCGGCAGCGTTGGCGTGTACGGCAAAAAAAACGACGGTTCCGACTGGGTGATTGCCGTAAGGGATCCGCAGCGTTCTCTGGAAGAAGAGGGAGGCGCTCAGCTTGGTACGCTCACCATACCGGACGGGTTCCTCTCAACCAGCGGTTCCTATGAAAAATGCTTTACAAAAGACGGCGTGCTGTACCACCATATCCTAGATCCACGTACCGGGTATCCGGCCGATAGCGGCCTTCTGTCGGTTACGGTGTACGCCGATAGCGGGGCAATGAGCGATATTCTTTCGACCGCCTGCTTTGTGTTGGGGCTGGAGGACGGGCTGGAGCTGATAAAAGAGTTCGGCGCGCAAGCGATATTGGTAGATACCCAAAATCATGTGTATGTGACGCAAGGGCTAACCGGCCTTTTTGAATTGACCGCGCAAGGCTATACCCTTCAGGAAGCGGGATAATGGAAGACGGAAGAAAGAAATGGCCCGCCCTTTTGCGGCCGCGAGATATGCCCTTGGCGCTCTTGATTTTGGCGGTTGCGGCCGCCGCGTGGCTTTGGCCGC
The DNA here is from genome assembly GCA_946497265.1 of uncultured Clostridia bacterium. GTDB lineage: Bacteria > Bacillota > Clostridia > Oscillospirales > Acutalibacteraceae > CAMMKL01. The sequence goes on from CAMMKL010000067.1 coordinate 3,000, forward strand.
ACGGGCAGGCACAGGTTGCTGTAATTGAACAAGACGGCAAGCTGCTTGCCCGGGTGGAACTTGCCCATATTACGCAAGGATACGCGATGGAAATCCCGGGCGAGTACCCCGTTACCCTGTGGATCGAACCGGACGGGGTTTGTTTTCAGGATGCGTCCTGCCCGGACAAACTGTGTATACGCACAGGAAAGATCAGCCGGGCGGGGGAAGCTGCCGTGTGCCTGCCTGCACGGGTGAGCGTGCGCATGGAAGGCGGGAGCCGCCCGGTGGACGGCGTGACCGGATAACGTGGGGAAATAAAATGCAGGAAAAAAAACACGATTTCAATAGAGGTCCCGCTGCCCGTCGGGTGGCTTTCCTTGGCCTGTTGGGGGCGCTTGCTTTGGCGCTTTCCGGGCTTGAGATGCTGCTTCCGCCTTTGCCTATGCTTCCCCCTGGGGCGAAACCGGGCCTTTCTAATATTGTTACCATGTATGCCGCCTCCGGCGTGGGGCTTGGCCCCGCGCTTGTCATCGCTTTGCTCAAGGGCGTCTTCGCCGGGGTGACGCGGGGATTGACCGCCTTTTTGATGAGCACCTGCGGCGGCCTGCTGAGCACCCTGGTAATGGCGCTCCTGCTGCGCCCGAAAAAGAGGCCGTTTGGCCTGGTGGGTGTGGGAATCGCCGGGGCCGTTACCCACAACGCGGCCCAGCTTTGTGTGGCGTCCTGCCTTGCCGGCGGGGTCGTATGGTATTACCTGCCCTTTTTGTTGGTGTTCGCAGTGCTGACCGGGACATTGACCGGACTTCTCCTACGGGTGACGCTGCCTGTTTTGGAACATCTTCGGAATCTATAAACTGGAAAAATCGTGTGTTGCGTATTGGGCGCAGCATGGTATGAAATTGTTGGTGTAAGATAAAACGTCTCATCTAGGAGGGAAATCTATGCAAGGAAAGGTTACTCTAACATTCCCAAAGCGTCCGTCCCGCACGCACGGAGGCGCTGGGGTGCCGCACAGGAAGAACACAGCCGCTATGGAATCGACCGTGATGCCGCCGCCCGAGCAGGTCGTCATTCCCATGCAGCAGCACATCGGCGCACCCTGTAAGCCGACCGTAAAGGCCGGGGATTTGGTGGGCGTCGGGCAGGTGATCGGCGACAGCGAGCAATATGTGAGCGCCCCGATCCATGCAAGCGTTTCGGGAAAGGTCCTGAAGATTACGCAGGTACAGCTTCCAACCGGCAATCGGGTGGATGCGGTGGTAATTGCGTCGGACGGGGAGATGCGGCCTTATGAAAAGCTTTGCCCGCCGGTTGTCAACAATGCGAAGGATCTGGTGCGCGCGGCGCGCGAATCCGGACTGGTGGGCTTGGGTGGAGCGGGCTTTCCCGCCCATGTCAAATTAAACGTACCGCCGGAAAAACGGATCGATACGCTGCTGATCAATGTAGCCGAATGCGAACCTTACATCACCGCAGACCATCGAGAGGCGTTGGAAAATTCCTGGGCGGTACTCTCCGGCGTATATGCCGTCAAGGAGCTGTTGCAGATCGACCGCGTGCTGATTGCCGTGGAGGAAAATAAGCCCGATGTGATTGAGACGCTGACAAAAATCGCAGAAAGCGACACCCGCGACCCGGAAAACCATGTGCGCGTGCTGCCCTTAAAGGCGCGCTACCCCCAAGGGGCGGAAAAGGTGCTGGTGCAAGCCTGCACCGGCCGTAAGGTACCGGCTGGAAAGCTGCCCGCCGACGTCGGCTGCCTGGTGATGAACGTGACCTCTGTGGCTTTTCTTGCGAATTATATGAAGACGGGTATGCCCCTGGTGAGCAAACGCCTGACCATAGACGGTTCCGCCATTGCCGAACCTAAAAACGTCATTGTCCCGTTGGGGACTTCCATCCATGAAGTCATCGAATTCTGTGGAGGTTACCGAGAAGAGCCAAAGAAGCTTTTAATGGGAGGGCCGATGATGGGGCTCGCCCTTGCGGACGACAGCCTTCCTGTTTTAAAACAGAACAACGCCGTTTTGGCATTTGCCGGGCGGGACGCGTGCCTGCCGGAGCCTACGGCCTGCATCCGCTGCGGGCGCTGTGTGGAAAGCTGCCCCATGCATTTGATGCCCACCTTGCTGGAAACCTGGACGAAACGGAAAAATGCGGAAGAACTGATAAAATTAGGTGTTATGACCTGTATGGAATGCGGCACCTGCGCCTTTCGCTGCCCCGCCGGGCGGCCGTTGGTACAGGCGATCCGGATGGGAAAGGCCATTGTGAAGGGAGCGAAGAAATAAGATGGAAAAATGGATCGTATCCCCCTCCCCGCATTTGCGGCAGGGGGATACTACACGCAAACTGATGGGCGATGTGATTATCGCGCTTTGCCCGGCGCTGGCGGGGTCCGGCTTCCTTTTTGGGCCGCGCGCCCTCCTGGTGGTGCTGGTGACGGTCGCTTCCTGCGTACTATCCGAATACCTTTGCCGCCGGGTAATGAAGCGGGACAATACCATAGGCGATTTGTCCGCTGTGGTGACCGGTATCCTGCTGGCGTTTAACCTCCCCGTAGGCATCAACCTGTTTATGGCGGCTTTCGGCGGGGTTGTCGCCATTGTGGTGGTCAAGCAGATGTTCGGTGGGATCGGAATGAACTTTGTTAACCCCGCGCTGACTGCCCGAATCGTGTTGATGTCCTCTTTCCCGACAGCCATGAGTACCTGGAGCGAGCCTTTTTATTATGTAAAGGGCGGCGCCGACGCGCTTACCACCGCTTCGCCTTTGGCTTTGATGGCTCAGGGCGAGCCGCTGCCCAGCTATACCGACTTGTTTTTGGGTGTACGCGCCGGATGCCTGGGCGAAACCTGCGCGGTCGCCTTGCTGTTGGGCGGTGCGTATCTGGTGGCGCGCAGGGTAATAAAGCCGGTGATTCCGCTGTGCTTCATCGGGACGGTGGCCGTCCTGACCCTGCTGCTGGGGCAAAATCCGCTGGAACATATCCTGACCGGCGGCCTGCTGTTGGGCGCGATCTTTATGGCGACGGATTACACCACCAGCCCGCTGACCACGAAGGGGCGTGTGGTGTTCGGCGTGGGCTGCGGCGTCATTACCGTGCTGATCCGCGTGTTCGGCGCTTTGCCCGAGGGCGTTTCCTTCTCCATCATTTTGATGAATATTCTGGTGCCTCACATTGAGCGCCTGACCAGGCCGAAACCATTTGGAGAGGAGGGGAAGCGGCGTGAAAAAGCTGGGTCTTAAAGAAGTCTTGGTTCCGGCGCTTTCCCTTTTTGTGATCTGCCTGGTGGTATCCGCCCTGTTGGCGGGCACCAATCTGATGACCCAAGACACGATTGCCCTGCAAAGCCGGCAAAAAGAAGAAGCAAGCCGCAAGGTGGTGCTTTCCACGGCGGAAACCTTTGAAGAGACTGTGCAGGGAGAAACGGTATATTATTTGGGAAAGGATGCTTCCGGCCGGGAGGTAGGCTATGTGTTTACCACCAAAGCCAAAGGCTACGGCGGCGACATCCAGGTGATGACCGGCATCGATAAGGAAGGCACGGTCACCGGTGTGGTCATCCTTTCCCAGAACGAAACTCCCGGCCTGGGGGCGAACGCTGTACAGGACGCTTTTCGGGATCAATATAAACAGGCGGCGCCGCAAAACGGCTTTTCGGTGGTGAAGGGCGACGCTGGGGAAGGTGAGATTTCCGCCATGACCGGCGCGACGATCTCCAGCGATGCCGTAACACAGGCGGTCAACGGTGCTGTTTCACTTTTTTATCAAATTAAGGGAGGGGAGTAACATGGCCGAAAAGAAATCCCTTTGGAACGAATTTTCCAAAGGCATTCTAAAAGAAAATCCCGTTTTGTGCCTGGTGTTGGGCACCTGCCCAACGCTTGCAGTTACCACGGCGGCTTCCAACGCCATCGGGATGGGCATTGCGGCGACATTGGTGCTGGTTTGCTCCAACGCCGTGATTTCGGCCTTGCGCCGCGTCATCCCTGATAAGGTGCGGATCCCCGCCTATATCACAATCATCGCGGGGTTCGTGACCATTGTCCAGATGCTGGTAAAGGCATACGCGCCTTCCATTGATGAATCGCTCGGCATCTATCTGCCTCTGATTGTGGTAAACTGCATCATCCTCGGCCGCGCTGAAATGTATGCCAGCAAAAACAGCGTACTGCCCTCCATACTGGACGGCCTGGGGATGGGCGTGGGCTTTACGGCCGCATTGCTGCTCATGGGCATAATCCGGGAATTCTTCGGCGCAGGTTCGCTTTTCGGCGTGCCGGTCACGGCGGGCATGATCGATCCGGTCATCATCTTTATCCTGCCTCCGGGGGGCTTCTTTGTGTTCGGCATGCTCATTGCCCTGGCCAACCGGCTGACCCGGAAAAAGAAAGCGCCCGCAGAGCTTGGTTGCAGCGGCTGCCCCTTGCAGGCAAACTGCTCTAAAATAAAAGAAGGGGAGGGCTGTGAGAAATGATGGCAAAAGAATTGGTCGCGATTTTTCTCGCGGCAATCCTCACGGAAAATTATGTCCTAAATAAATTTTTGGGCATATGCCCGTTTTTAGGCGTCTCCAAAAAGGTGAACACTGCGGTAGGAATGAGCGCGGCGGTTACCTTTGTGATGGTGCTGGCCACAGCGGTCACCTGGCCGATATATACCTATATCTTGCTACCCAACGGCTTGGGCTATTTGCAGACAATTGTCTTTATCTTGATTATCGCCGCTCTGGTTCAATTGGTGGAAACCGTCCTCAAAAAGTACATGCCCCCGCTTTATAACTCTCTGGGCATATATTTGCCTCTGATTACCACAAACTGCGCCGTGCTGGGCGTGACTATGCTGGTGCTGGAAAAGGGGGCGGCCGACCCAAGCTTTGGGTACCTGCAATCCCTCGTCAACTCCTTTGGTGCGGGCATTGGGTTTCTGGTGGCGATGGTGCTGTTTGCCGGTGTGCGCGAACGGATGGAGTCCTGCGATATCCCGCAGTCCCTGAAAGGCCTGCCGATCACATTGGTGGCGGCTTCGCTGGTTGCCGTCTCTTTCCTGGGCTTTAACGGCCTGGTGGAAGGCCTGCTGGGTTAAGGAGGGATAAGACATGAATGCAATTTTACTTGCCGTCGCCATTGTGGCGGGCATCGGTTTGATTGCCGGCCTGGGATTGGCAGTCGCCTCTATTTTGATGGCGGTTCCCAAGGATGAAAAGGCCGAGGCGGTATTAAAGCTCCTTCCGGGCGCCAACTGCGGCGCGTGCGGCTATTCCGGCTGCTCCGGTTATGCGGCTGCGCTGGCGAAGGGGGAGGCCAAGGCAGGCCTGTGCTCCCCCGGAGGGGAAGCTGTTGCCCAGGAGGTTGCCCGGGTGCTGGGCGTAGAGGCCGGGCTAGTGGAGAAAAAAACCGCTATAGTCCGGTGCATGGGCAGTTACGACAATACCTCCGACCGGATGGAGTACCAGGGTATCGCTTCCTGTGCGGCTGCGGCCCAGCTGTACGGCGGCGCCGGGGCCTGCTCTTACGGATGTATTGGTTTTGGGGATTGCGCGTCCGTTTGCGAATATGACGCCATCCAAATTTGCAACGGCGTGGCGCGCGTTAACGCGGCGGATTGCCGCGCTTGTTCCCAATGCGTGACGGCCTGCCCGAAACACCTGATTTCTTTGGTACCGGCCAAGCCCCAGGCCGTTGTTCGCTGCCGGAACTGTGACAAAGGCGGCGAAGCCCGCAAGGCGTGCGCAGCCGCCTGCATCGGCTGTATGCGCTGTGTAAAGGCCTGTGAGGTGGGCGCGGTGAGTGTGAAACAATTTAACGCCGTTGTTGATCCGCAAAAATGTACGGCGTGCGGAAAATGCGCAGAAGCATGCCCGCAGGGCTGTATCGACATGCTTCTGTAAACAGGATCGCAAGACAAAGCGGCTTCCGGAGTTTTCTACCGGAAGCCGCTTTTTGAGGGCTACTTGTTTTCAATGTGGGGGGATTGGCCGATATGTGGGAAAATACGGCATACAACCTATGGTTTAGGGATCAATAAACCGCCGGTTGTAAAATCCATATACAATTCAACGGATATTCCCTGTTACCATCCGGCTTTCTTGTGTACAATAAAGGCAATCAATCAAAAGGAGTGATCCTATTATGGAATACACAATTGGGAAAAAAATCGCGGAGCTGCGCCGCGCAAAAGGGTTTACGCAAGAAGGGCTGGCAGATAAGCTGAATGTTTCCGCCCAAGCGGTCTCCAAATGGGAAAACGATCTCTCTTGCCCCGACATCCTGTTGCTCCCGGAGATCGCTTCCCTTTTGGGAGCTACGGTGGACGAGCTGCTATCCAGAGAACCGAAACGGGAAACGGAGCTGCTGCCGGCCGACCAGCGCAAAAAGTTGGATGACATGATATTCCGTGTGGTGGTCAATACAGCGGCGGGGGACAAAGT
>CAMMKL010000068.1 GCA_946497265.1 uncultured Clostridia bacterium
TTGTATTCGGCCCTGATCGGCTATATCTGGTACGAAGCGCCGGACGAGGAAATGCGCAAACGCAGGATCGTCGTAATTGGCCGCGGTCTGATCCTCATTGTAGTGGGAAACCTTCTTCTGGTTGGCGATCATGTAGTTGTAGTTGTTGTAGTCAAGCATCAGGGAACCCCAGATCTTATCGGGATCGGTTTCCGGCTTGTCATCGGTCAACTGCTTCGCAGTCTCGACGTATTTCTCCCAAGTCCAACCCTCTGCGGTCGGGTATGCCACACCGGCGTCGTCAAAGATCTTCTTGTTGTACAGGGTCAGCCAAATGTCGGTAAACGCCGGCAGGGTGTAAACCTTACCGTCCGCCATGGTGTCCAGATACTGGCCGTGGATCGCTTCCATGTCATAACCGGCAGCCTCGGCAAGAGGAGTCAGTTCGGACAGAACGCCTGCGTTGTAGAACTTCTTCATGTTCGGGAACGCTTCGTAGAACATGTCGATCTGGGTACCATTCATCAGGTCAACAAGGGTCTTGTCGATTTCGCCATCAACTCTGTCGGCCACAATGTGCCATTCGATGGTAGCGCCGGTTTCCTCTTTGACCAGGTCAACCACCTTTGTAATTTCATCACCGGTGGTACCGGACTTGGTCTGGGCGTATTTCAGGGTTACGCCCTCATAAGGCTTCTCCGAGCCGGTCTGGCTAGCCGGCGTGGACGGAGCACTGCTGGTGGTTTCGCCGCCTTGGCAGCTTGCCAGCGTACCGACCATCGTGGCGGCCGCCAGAGCTACGCAAAGTACGGATTTTACTCTTAACTTCACAAAAATTCCTCCTTTGGTTTTACAGGGTTTAGCTTACAGTACACATTGTACATGATTTGTACATAAATTTCTATCGGTGATTTTTTACTTTTATAGGCTGTTTTAGTCATTTTGTCCAACTTTAGGAATAGTGATCACAATTTTGGTACCTTTGCCCTGTTTACTGAATATTTTTACAGCATTTTCCTTATTAAAATAGAGCCGTATCCGCTCGCTTACGCTTCTTAAACCGATGCCTGTGCCTTTCATTTGGTTGTAATTCCCATTTTTTCTCCTTTCTTCGTCATCTTCCACAATGTGTAAACGTACAGCAGCCAATCGCGCAGGATCCATACCCGAGCCGTTATCCACAACGATAAACCGGATCTCTTCCTCCCGTACCACTACGCGCAGACGGATCCCCAGCGGATGCTCAATACCCTCCATAGCATACATAATAGCGTTCTCAACGGTTGGCTGTAAGATCAGCTTGAGCGTTTTGTACCGTGCGATTTCTTCGCTGTTCATACGCAGGTCAAACGAAAACCGTTCTTTATAGCGTGCCTTTTGTATGTTAATATAGGCCATAAGGTGTTCGATTTCCTTCGGGATCTCTACAATCAGATTTCCGCTGCCGATGGAAAGGCGGTACATCCTGCCCAGGGAAGCGGCAATCCGCCCTATATCCGGGCTTCCGCGCTCGTTGGCTTTCCAGACGAGAGTCTCCAGCGTATTATAGAGGAAATGAGGATTGACTTGTCCCATTAGCACTTCCATTTCCAGCTCTTTCTTCTTTTTTTCAATCTCATATTCCTCTTCAATGTACTGATTGATCCGGCAAAGCATGGCGTTATAATAGTTGGCCATATTACCGATCTCATTCCTGCTGTTGATATATACATATGCATTGCGGTCCCCATTATATACCTTTTCCATGGCGTGATTGATTACCGTAACCGGTTTCAAAAACTGGTCGGTTATGATGTTCAGCAGCAGTACGCACAAAAGCGTACAAAGGAAAAGCGCCAGGAAGATTTTCAGAAACAGGGAGTCCATCTCGCGGGTCACTTCGCGCACTGGGATAACCGCGACCGTTTTCCAGTCGCTTATTCCGGAAGAAGAGATGCTTACGATATAGCCGACCCCATTCCGATTCATTTCGAAGGTACCAGCCTCCCCGTGGTTGCGGATCTCCTGCATCAGGTTTGGTTCCAATACGCGGTTTACAAGCTGTTTTTCATTGCTGGAGGAAAGGATGTTCCCGGCGCCGTCCACCACATAAAACTCACCCTTGCTTTCCATGGAAATAACCCGGTACTTTTCATATAGTTCTCTTTCCGGAATTGTAAATATATGGGTTCCCAAATATTCTCCGGTCAGCGGCTTGATGACGCGGCGGCTGCCGATCAGGATACGGTCGCGGGAGGTCTGGGCGCCTTGCTGCCCATTATCCGAAAGGAAATCCTCTTGTGGGGGATACCAGCGAAAAGAAGACAGATTTCCGCTGTCGGTCACGCCCATCTCCTCTAGGCGATCGCTTACTTTCCGTCCGTCGTTACTGGGATCCACAAAGTTAAAGATCTCTCCCGTACGGCTGCTGATCAGCGCAATGGTCGCCGATGGCCCCACCTGGTTATAGCTTTCAAACAGCCGGTCCATACGGTTGAGGGCTATCAGTTTTTCCATCCGCTTCTCTTCCCCGTAGGATATCCGCATATACCGTTCCACATCGGGTTCCAAGCCAACTTTACTGGACATGTTGTATATCGGCAGCAGCATCTCGTCAATATTGGCCATCGTCTTGGTAACGCCTTCCCCAACGGTATCGATGGTCTGCTCGCGCATTCTCAGGCCCGTCTGATAAAACAAAACAAACACCACGATCATGGTAGGCAACAAAACGCTGACCAGAATCAATACCACAAGCTGCTTTTTCAAGCTGGCGGTGGCTTTGTTCTCTTTTAAAACCCCAAACTCCAGGTTTTCTTTGAGCCGTTTCATGATTCCGAACCCGACGCCCCCGGATGGTTCCGGTACTCGGCCGGATTACTTCCGGTGTGCTTTTTAAACACACGAATAAAATTGGATACGTCCGCATACCCCACCTGCTCGGCTACGTCGTATACTTTGAGCGCCGGGTCACGCAACAGCTCCTTGCTTTTTTCCACCCTTTTTTTCGCTACATAATCGCTAAAATTGTAGCCGGTTTCATTTTTAAACAGCTTGGAGATGTACGCCGGGTTTTTATTGACCTTACCGGCAATAAAATCCAAGGAAATGGCATTGGAGGTATAATTTTCGTCAATATACTCCCGGATACTGTTCACAAGCTGGTTCCCTCCGCCTTTGTTCTCCTTCAACTTTTCAAATAAGGTAAGCAGAATATGGTATACAAACGATTTTTTGGCTTCCAGGCTGTCCATCGACCGAATATTGGAATATGCGATCCCCTGGTCAATTAAGAGCTCGTCCAAATTGATGTGCACGCTCAATCCCCACCGGGACATATTGTAAAGGAATTCCAGGCACATCCGGTTGATGTAATCGTATTGTTTAATGACCTTGTTTTCAAAAAAGCCAAATACCAAGTCGAGTTCTTCCCGTATGGCGTGCAGATCCCCCCGCAGCATGCTGCCCGTGATAAGTTCCTGGTCAAACTGCAGGGAATGGTAACCGACTTCCTCCTGCCCCTTTATATCGGAGTACAGCAGCAGGCTGCCCGGCCCCATAAAAATCTTCTGGCGTATGCATTCCTCCGCCTGTTCGTAATAACGCGGCAGGGATACGACATCCTGGCACAAATCGCTGATGCCTGCCGACACCTTGATGTGAAGCTGTTCGTTTAGGTTCGACTGGATATTAGATAGCAATGCGGCTGCCGACCGCTCCCAATCGGGCCCATCCGGGCAAAAAATACCGATAATTTCTTCCTTCGCGTTCAGGAAAAACCGGCCGGGGATCTCTCCCAGTGCTTTATTACAAAAATCCGTTACACGGGAACGCACATCGTAGCCGATCCCATCCGGAAGATCCGCCTCCATAGCGGAAAGGTCGTCAACTTCCAAAAGCGCCACCACGCAATTATTAAAATCGATCCCCAGTTTATAAAAATCGGCCTTGCTCTCCACGCCCTCGCTGCTTGCAAAATGCCCGCGGATAAGCTGGTTTAAAAAATGAACGCACATGTACACGTTGTTTTCTTCTACGCTGCGCTTGAGCGCCTCGTATTCCCGCCGGCGGTTGGTTTCTTCATCCAGGCGTACCTTCATCTGTAAAAACAGCCGTTCAAATTCATCCAGGTCCGTTGGCTTCAGCAGGTATTCACTTACCCCGTTTTTAATGGCCATATTCAGGTATTCCACATCGTTATAGCCGGTTAGAATAATGATCTTGATCTCCGGGTAATTTTTGCTTAGGTATTGCATCAGGGCAACCCCATCCATTTTTGGCATGCGGATATCGGTAAGGACGACGTGCGGCGGATTTTCCCGGATGCACTCCACAGCTTCCAAGCCATTAGAGGCTTGTCCGGATATCTCAAATCCCCAGTCGCCCCACGGGATACTGCCGGCTATCCCTTGGCGGATGTCTTCTTCATCATCCACAAGCAGCAACTTATACATACCGCACCACCTTACTTTGTAGCATATTACACATTATCTATGATAATGCCTCGCCAAAAGTTTGTCAATTCATTTCATCCAGAAAATACGCCCGGCTATCCGCATGGCGCCCTTTCTCATCCTGGATGGAAACCCGCAGGAAACGGTCGTTCCGGTTTGGATCCCGTTCAAAAACCGCTTCGGTTAAAAATTCGTTTGCCCTTGATCGCTTCTGGTAGCTCAGCCTTCCGCTGCCTTTTACATAGATTTTGCTGACCGGGCTGGTTTTCAAGACGATCCGGTTCCCCTCCAGATAGAAATCCTTGATTTCCGGTCCGGTAGAGGCATAAAAATCCCCTCTCCTGAGCGCGTCAATGACGGCCGTATAGCTTAGTTCCTTTGCTTTGACCATCGTAAAGCCGCCGAAAGAATCGCACATGGGGTCCTCTTCCGGATAACAATTGTGGTTATCGTCGGTTGCCACACAGGCAAGCCGGTTCCCAGTGCGCAGCATTTCGTCATACGCCTGAGCGTGGTAACCGTACAACCCGTCTATTTCACAGCCGTGGTTGTAGATTTCCATCGCAAAGAAGCCACGCAAGCCTTTATAGTCCTCATAGGTTTGCAGCGACCAATACGGATGATTGTAGCACAATAGAAAGCCCAATTCCCCCATTTCTTTCGCAAAAGTATTGAGGGCGGCGGTATCCCGTCCTTTTGGCATGGGGCTTTTGTTTTTTTCTTCCCTATGTTGATCCGGATCGGTATCGTATAAACATATATGGGTTGTAGCATAGTGGTTATAATCCCCGGTTTCCCAATCGGCGTCGGCTTCGTACCCGGCCAGCGCCAGAAAGGTTTCATCCGACAGGTTCCGATGGTCCCGATAGCGCCTGTGGTCGGTATACGCCAAAATGGAATAACCGTGCCTTTGATACATGCCCTTTAATTCCTCTATTGTCTTCTTTCCGTCGGAAATTACGGAATGGCAGTGGAGATTAGCCTTGTAAAAGGTTCCTTCGTTGGGCAATAAATAGATACGTTTCATAATATAAAGCTCCTTCTCACGCATTTGAAAACCCGTTTTGACAGGCTTCGCCTACATTATAGCGCGGTTCGTGTGATTGTAAAGCTTTAATCTGTAAGATTTTGTGGTGTTTTTTGTGTTTAGCCATACTTAAAGGGTATAAAATCATTTTACCACAACAAAAGGCTCCGACAAACTTACACCATTTGTCGGAGCCTTCTTGCTGGTTGTATTCACGGATTCCGCCCTACTGACATCCTCCGCTACTTATTTACTTTCTTTTGGACTCACCCTTCGTAATAATTTAGGATGATACCCTTTCCGCATCAAAGCCTTATGCACAGCAAGCGTCCTCACTATCAACTGACTTTTCTTTGTGCAGCTTTTTTGCTCCCGGTTTTATCCAAACAGAATAAACTAAGTCATGGGACTCACCTTTTCACCGTTTACACGGTTTTATTGTCCTTTCCGGCCGAAATCCGCCGGCTTAGTTACTTATACTTTGGACTCACCCTTTGATTGTGGATTTTATATTCCATATAATAGAAAAGAATCAAATTCATCTGTTTGGGTTTAGCGCCTTTTTATAAATTAGCCTTACATTTTATGCAAAGCCCTTTTTTACAAATCCTGTTCCGCTATTGCTGCACAGAATATAGGCGCTAACCTTAATATTCAATTTTTCTAACGTATCCTTCTGCGTTTGCAGAAAACCCATGAATCCGGATAAAACAGTTCCTATGTTTTTCTCCTTTTTCCGTTTTCCTTTACGATTTTCGTTCGCCGCAAAAGGTTCCCGGTCGGATTGCTTTTCGTTTTACCTGTTTTATACGGCAATCAACTTGGACGTTACCGGCAACAGAGCCTCGATCTCGATGGATGAACCCGGTTTTGTCCCTTTTTGAAAAATTAGCAATCACTTTTCCGGAAGCTTCGACCAATGAGGCCGAAGCTATTTAAATGCTGAGGTTCTAATGCGCCCATTGGACTCGCCTCCCTTTCTCGAAGCCTTTCGCAATGCTTTCTTTCACATTGCATCGGTTATGATTTTCCGGCTTCTCATTTGCTTTCGGAAAGCTTTCCAAAAAACTTACTTGCTCACACTCTCATGCTGGCTTTCCGTTTTTCTTTATCTCTTCTTTCCTGATTGCATCTTTATTATAGCAGGCGCCCTGTCATATGTCAATACTTTTTTTAAAGATTTTATTTTTTTATTGTTAAATTATTGCAAACTCAACTTTCTATTGACTTAATGCGTTTCAAACGGTAAAATTATAAAAGACATCATCCAAATCTTATGCAGACCAAGCAGGCTTGCCTGCAACAAAGGAGGCTTTTGCCATGAACAACGAATTTGCTGCCGATCTCATTACCCTGATTGACGACGAGGGCAATGAGCACGAGTTTGAAATTTTGGACGTCATTGAGAATGACGACGGCTGTTATTACGCACTCTTACCCACTTTCAACGACCCGGAGGAATCTTTAGAATCCGAAGGCACCTATTATATTTTTGAAGCAATTGAAGAAGACGGCGAACAGCAGCTCGCCGAGGTCGAGGACGAAGAATTGCTCGACCGGCTTGCCGAACAGTTTGAAAGCCGTTTTGAAGAGCTGTACGAATATGAGGACGAAGAGCCTACAATCCAGCAATAAATTGTAAAAACATTCCTGCCCGGCTCGCGGACGGTGCTGATATAACCCTACACTTCTTTTTCCGGGAGCTTTGTCTCCGCCGGCGGACTGCAGACCTCCCGGCCTTGCGCCGGAAGAAGGGAGCGAGAAACCGGCGGGCGGGCACCCACCTGTCTTTTGGTAGGCAGGTTATGGATTGCACATTACGACCGGGCGGGACTTTTGTTAGCTAAAAAAGGCGGAATCCATATGGATCCCACCTTTTTTCCGTCATTTTTACAGACCCAATCTCTTGAAAACGGCAAACAAAGGCATGCCGTTTTATTCGCAAACTGCGGTAAAATGCGTTTTACCTGATTACTTCCCCGCACGACGCGGCATACTAGCGGGGAGGTGACTTCATGATGAAACATAACCGTATCCTTGCCGCGGTGGGCGGCTTTTTTGCCGGGGCACTCAACGGCCTTTTAGGGGCCGGCGGGGGCATGGTGGTCGTGCCCCTGCTTGACAAGGCCGGGCTTCCACCCAAGAAATCCCACGCCACTTCTGTTTGCGTCATCCTTCCCATCTGTATTTTCAGCGCCGTACTTTACCTGACCTCCGGCCGGGTCTCCCTTTCGGATGCCTCGCCTTACCTGCTCTGGGGGACATTGGGTGCGGCAGCCGGCTCCTGGATTCTGCCAAAAATGAACTCGGTATGGCTCAAGCGTATTTTCGGCTTGCTCATGATTTGGGCCGCTTATCGGATGCTGGTGCGATGAGCGGGTTATGGACGGCTCTCGCCGGCTTTTTCTCGGGCGCGATGGGCGCGATGGGCCTGGGCGGGGGCGGCGTGCTGATTATCTATCTGACCCTCTTTGCGGGCGTGGAGCAGGCGGCCGCTCAAGGGATCAATCTTATTTTTTTCATTCCCTGCGCGGTTTTGGCCGTTCTATATTACTGGAAGAAAAAATTGATCGTATGGAAAACGGCTATCCCCTGCGCGCTGGCGGGGCTTTTGGGCGCGGCAGCCGGGTCCTATTTTTCCTCGTGGATCAGCGGGGAATGGTTAGGGAAACTATTTGCCGGGCTGCTGCTGTTGATGGGACTCAAGCAGCTTTTTTACAAAGCTCCCCCTAAGGGACAAAAACAGGACCGCACAAAACCGGAACCCAAGGAATAGATCATTGTCTTTTTCCCTGAATATGCTATACTAAGGGAAAACCATTTGATAAGGAGCGGATACACTTTGAGAATTTCGGTTTTGGGCTGCGGACGGTGGGGATCGTTTATTGCCTGGTATCTACACAAAATCGGCCATCGGGTAACCTCCTGGGGGCTTCCGGAATCCCCGGAGTATCAACGCCTTGCAAAGGAGCACAAAAACGATGTGATTTCCTTTGACCCTGACCTGGCTGTATCTTGTAACCTGGCCTACGCGGTGCAAAGTGCGGAAGTTATCATCATTTCAATCAGCTCCCAAGCCCTTCGCAGCTTCCTTCCCAAGGTGATGGAAGCCGGGCTGGGGAAGCAGCCTATCGTACTTTGTATGAAAGGCATAGAGGAAAGCACCGGCCTGCGCCTGAGCCAAATTGTGCAGGAATTTGCCGAAAACCCGGTGGCCGTATGGGTGGGACCCGGCCACGTACAGGATTTTGCCGCGGGTATCCCAAACTGCATGGTGATCGACTCGAAAAACGACGAGGTAAAAAGGATGCTCGTCCATAAATTTTCCAGCGAGCTGATCCGCTTCTATTTTGGCGCAGACTTAATCGGCAATGAAGTGGGAGCTGCATCCAAAAACGTAATCGGCATCGCCGCCGGCATGCTGGACGGCTTAGGGCTTGTCTCATTAAAAGGCGCGCTGATGTCGCGCGGCACGCGAGAAATCTCGCGTCTGATCGGCGCGATGGGGGGAAACCCGATATCCGCTTACGGGCTTTGCCACCTGGGCGATTACCAAGCCACCCTCTTTTCCCCTCACAGCCACAACCGCCGGTTCGGCGAGCTGTATATCCAAGGAAAACCCTACGACAAGCTCGCGGAGGGCGTGTCCACTGCACGCGCAATGGTGCGTCTTGGCGAAGAATATCGGGTCGATCTGCCCATTTGCCAAACGGTAAATAACATTGTAACCCACCAGAAAGATCCGCAGGAAGCCCTTTCCGCCCTTTTCCTACGCAGCCTAAAAGAAGAATTCTGATGTTTTAAAGAAAAAACTGCTTAGCTCCTTTATTGGATTCCAGTGGTAAAAAGATGGCAGGCACTTTAGGCAGCGTCCCATAAGGAAGTAAAAAGAATTTTGGTAGGAACCGGCGTGTCAGGTCACGCCGGTTCCGAT
>CAMMKL010000069.1 GCA_946497265.1 uncultured Clostridia bacterium
TTCTTCGATTGTGACTTTGGTGGGATTTAAGATTTCCGGCCGTCCAGCGGATAAGGAGCACCCCTTTGGGCATGGACGGATTGAATATGTCGCGGGATTGCTTGTTTCCATCGTCATCCTCTTGATGGGATTGGAGCTGGGAAAATCCTCCGTGGAAAAGATATTGCATCCGGAGGGGGTGGATTTTAGCCTTTTGTCCATCGGGATCCTTTTGCTCTCTATTTTAATCAAGCTTTGGATGAGCCTGTTTAACCGCAAATTGGGCAAACGGATTCATTCCGCGGCGTTGAAAGCGGCGGCGATGGATAGCCTGAGTGATATGGCGGCGACCTCGGCGGTCATTGTTGGCGCAGCCGTCGGGTATTTCGCGAAGATATCGATCGATGGTTACGTGGGCGTATTGGTCGCTGTGTTTATCCTTTACACCGGGTGGAACACGGCGCGCGATACCCTCAACCTGCTCTTGGGAGAATCCCCCGACCCCCAGTTTGTACAAAGCTTGAAGGATGAGGTGCTTTCCTATCAGGATGTGGTGGGGATCCATGACCTGATCGTGCACAATTACGGTCCAGGGCGCAGTGTAGTTTCCCTGCATGCCGAGGTGCCGTGCCATATTGATATTTTGAAGATTCACGATACCATAGACAATATTGAACGCGATATCAAGAAAAAATTCGACTGTGAATGCGTTATCCATATGGATCCAATCGTTACGGACGATGAAAAGGTCAATGAAACGCACCGTAAAGTAGAGGCGCTGGTCAAATTAATGGATCCATCGATCACCATCCATGATTTTCGAATGGTAACAGGGCCAACCCATACCAATTTGATTTTTGACGTCGTGGTTCCCCACCGGTTTCGCTTGACCGACGAACAGGTGGTGGAAGCTGTACGGCAAGGGGTAAAGGCTTTGGATGAAACCTATGAAGTCGTCATCGATGTGGATAAGCAATACATGAACGAATAGAGGTAAAAAATTAAGGGGGAAATTTAAATGCAGTTTACCATGCAGCACTGCAACATCAATATAACCAATCTGGAGGAAAGCCTGGCTTTTTACCGTAAGGCACTGGGGCTTTCCGTAGTGAGGGAACACCGGGCGGAGGACGGCAGCTTTGTTTTATGTTATTTAAGCGACGGGGTAACGCCGTTTGAGCTGGAACTGACCTGCCTGCGCGACCATCCCCAGCCGTATAACCTTGGAGAAAACGAAAGCCATATTTGTTTTGCGGTGGAAGAATACGAAAAGGCGCATGCCCTGCATGAAGAGATGGGCTGCATCTGCTTTGAAAACGACGCGATGGGGCTTTACTTTATCCACGATCCCGACAACTATTGGATTGAAATTATACCGGCAAAATAAACGATCGCAACGGGAATTTTATGGATGGATCAAATGCATTCCGGCTGAATAACAATCCCCTGCCCGAAGTCCGTTCTATCAAACGGACAACAAATGGGTTGCGGCGTATAAGATCGCCCCCTTTGTAGATGCATTCCATCAGAGGGGACGGTTCGAGCCGTCCTCTAAAGCGTTGCCCTGCGTCCCAGGAAATTCCACCGGATGGGAAAGAGGCGGGGCGCTTTGCTGGAATTCCGTCATATAATCCCGATACCGAATGGGCAGGTGCGTCCTCTGGCATTTGGGGTTATAACGCCCTTCTATGGCGATGGTCTCGTGGAACTTTTTCCACAAGTTCCGGAAATTTTCCTCCCTTGCGTCGGGCTCAGGAGGAAGAAACCCATCCGCCTCCAAAAACTCGGCCTGGTACGGCTGATAAACCAGAGCCAGGCGGTGGGTTTTATCGTAGATCAGGAAGCGTTCCTCAGGGTAACGATCACAAAAATGGCCGCTTAAAAGGGGCAGCACATTGTTTTTTGGTTCTATTACAGAAACAAGCGTACCTGCGCAATCCGAAAAACGGACGAATCCAGTCAGCAAATGCGTTTCATGATAAAGGTGTTTGACCGCTTTGTTTAAGATATGCACGGTTTCTTCCGTCAGGTTGTTGAAGATACGCCCGCCAATACGATACCCCAGGTTAATAAAGCGGTAAATAAGGATTTCTTTGGATACAAGGCAGGTCAAAAAACAATCTTTCAAAAAACGGCCGGCTTCCGGATGAATCCGTTGGCCAAGGGAACGGTAAACACGCTGGGCGCGTACTTCTATGGTTTCGATCCATTTTTCCGGATACAGCGACCCTTGTGGGCTCTCCTCGCTTACGATATCCAACGGAATTTCTTTTTTTACATAACTTTCAAACACACAACAAAGCAGCCCGCAAAAGCTGCCGTCATAGCGGTAAATCACATCCGTCGTCCAAGGCATTGGACCACCTCTTTTCCGGGCAGTTCGGATTGCTGGTAAAAGGAAAGCTGCTCATAGCGTTCCTGATAAAAGACAGCCTGCCCCTGTTCCGAAAGCAAAGACCGAAGCACGGTGTCGTTTGTAACACGCAGCCCTTCTATGAGCTTGCCCGAACAGGTTATGAAATACTGGGCCCGTTTGAGCACCACCCCTAGTTTTTTCAGCCCTTGAAAATCCAGGCTAGCCGCCTTACGCGCTTGTAAAATGGCTCGGGCGCTTTTTACCCCTATACCCGGTATGCGCAGCAGGGTGTGGTAGTCCGCCCGGTTAATTTCTACAGGGAAAAATTCCATATGTGCCAAAGCCCAACTGCATTTGGGATCGACCAGCGGGTGAAAATCATGATGCTTTTCATCCAACAATTCGTCCGCCTGAAATCCATAGTACCGTAGCAGCCAATCAGCCTGATAGAGGCGGTGCTCCCGTAAAAGGGGAGGCTTGGTCCCCCTGGGCGGCAGCAGGGCATGGTCGGAGACCGGCATATACGCGCTGAAAAACACCCGCTTAAGCGCATACTTCCGATAAAGGCTTTCCGTCAGCTTTAGGATTTGATAGTCATTGTCCGGCGTAGCCCCCACGATCATTTGGGTGCTTTGCCCCGCCGGTACAAACCGGGGCGCATGGCGGTATTTTACCAGTTCACAATGGTTTTCCCGAATGCGGCCGGTTATCATCCCCATAGGTCGGAAGATGGATTCACGGGATTTATCGGGGGCCAAAAGCTTTAAGCTTTGTTCACTGGGCAGTTCAACATTCACGCTCATGCGGTCGGCAAAAAGGCCCAGACGGCCGAGCAAGGCGCTGTCCGCCCCGGGGATGGCTTTAACGTGGATGTATCCATGGAAATGGTATTCTTCCCGCAGGATGCGAAGCGTTTCGATCATTCTTTCGCAGGTATAATCCGGATGTTTCAAAACGCCGGAGCTTAAAAAAAGCCCTTCAATGTAGTTGCGCCGGTAAAATTCTATGGTCAGCTCTGCCAGCTCACGCGGATCGAACGACGCACGAGGCACATCGTTTGATAAACGGTTAACACAGTATTTACAGTCATAAATACAGCAATTTGTCATCAGTACTTTGAGCAGGGAAATGCAGCGGCCGTCTGCGGAAAAACTGTGACAAATTCCCGCCGAAACCGCGCTGCCAATCCCGCCTTTCTTCCCGGTTCGGTTTATACCGCTGGATGTGCAGGCAGCGTCGTATTTGGCTGCATCGGTTAAGATCCGCAGTTTTTCTATGGTTTCCATTTGGATGCCCCTCCTTATGGATCGAATATATGTTCTATCACAGTATAACCTCCTACCCATTTTCTGTCAAGACGAATCCGAAAATTTGTTTGGGTAAACCCATGTTGGATAAAAAACGGGCAGCCGTCAAGCTGTAAAAACGGTGACAGGTGTGCCGGCTTGTAAGACTTGATTTTGCCTGTGATTGTATATTATAATGACAGTATCTGTGGAAAGAAGAGGGACAAATACTATGGCTTTGCTAGGAGTCAGCAACCTGACGAAATCCTTTGGAACAGATTTGTTGTTTCAGGGGGTAACGTTTGAAATACAGGAGAACGACCGCATCGGGCTTGTTGGGGTCAACGGTACGGGAAAAACCACCCTATTTAAAATATTAACCGGGGAAGTCAACGACGATGCAGGTGAAATTTATCAAAGCAAACAGACCGTTTTAGGGTATATGGAGCAGCACGTCTGCCGTAACGATAACAAAACCGCTTATGATGAAGTGCTAACGGTTTTTTCCCATTTATCGGAAATGGAAAACGAGTTGGAGCTTTTAAATCTGAAGATCAGCCGGCAAATGGGGGATTTAGACACCTTGGTCGAACGGCAAAGCTTTTTAAACGACGCATTCGTGCGCGACGGCGGTCTAACTTATAAAAGCCGCGCACGTTCCGCCTTGTTAGGGCTTGGTTTTGACGACGGACAGATGAAGTTGCCGGTAGGCGCGTTAAGCGGAGGGCAAAAGGCCAAGCTGCAGCTAGCGAAAATGCTGCTGAGCGGCGCAAACCTGCTGCTTTTGGACGAACCGACCAACCATTTGGACATTGCGTCGGTGGAATGGCTGGAAGATTATCTGAAAAGTTACAACGGAGCCTATGTGGTAATATCGCATGACCGTTATTTTCTGGATAGGATCACCTTAAAAACCTTTGAACTGGAACACCATACGCTTTCGATCTATAAAGGCAACTACACGGCCTATCTGTCGCTGAAAGCGGAAAAGCGCTTGGCGGCCGAGCGCGTATATGAAAACACCCAAAAAGAGATCAACCGCCTGGAAGGGGTGGTCGCACAGCAGCGCCAGTGGAACCGGGAAAAAAATATCCGAACGGCCGAAAGCAAGCTGAAAGTAATCGAACGGCTGGAACGTAGTTTGGAAAAGCCGGAAAGCGAACCGGACGAGATCCGTTTCCGGTTTGACATTAAGCACATAAGCGGCAATGATGTTTTGGATGTGGAGGGGCTTTCCCTGTCGTTCGGTCATCAGCCGCCGCTGTTTCAAAACGTTAATATGCGGGTACGCAAGGGAGAGCGCATTTTTCTGCTTGGCCCAAACGGCTGCGGCAAAACGTCGTTGCTTAAGACCCTGCTTGGCACCTACCAGGCGCAGGACGGCCGCACCCGCTTTGGCGTTGGGATCGACCTGGGGTATTACGACCAAATCCAGGCCGGCTTGGATTCTGAGAAAACGGTCATTGACGAAATTTGGGATCAATATCCATATATGACGCAAACACAGGTACGCAGCGCCCTCGCCGTTTTTCTTTTCCGCGGGGAGGACGTTTTTAAGCCGGTTGCCGCCCTTTCCGGCGGGGAGCGCGCCAAACTCCTGCTGTTAAAGCTCATGCTTTCCCGCGCTAACTTCCTCCTACTGGATGAACCGACCAACCATTTGGACATTGCTTCCCGGGAAGCATTGGAAAACGCCCTAATGGGATACGAAGGGACTTTACTGGTGGTTTCCCACGACCGTTATCTTATCAACAAAATTGCGGACCGTATTTATTATCTGGAGGAAGGCGGCGTTACGGAATATATTGGCAACTACGACGATTTTCTGGATCGCCGCCGGCGCGAACAGATACAATCCGCCGCCACAGAGAGGCCGGAGGCGCCTAAAGGAAACGATTATAAACTGCGCAAGGAGCTGCAATCCGAACTTCGAAAACTAACTACGCGTGTAAAACGGCTGGAAGAAGAGATCGACGCTGTGGAAACCACGATTGCCCAATTAACCCAGACCCTTTCCAACCCGGAGGTTGCGAGCGACTATCAAAAGGCAATGGATCTTACTGCTCAGATCGACGAGCAGAAGGCCAAGCAGGAGGATCTCCTTTCGGAATGGGAAACGGCAAGCGAAGATCTGGAAAGCAAAAAGCGCGCCGGCCTGTAAGCCAACGCGCTTTGTCACATGCTGATTTAATGGACAACTTATTCCGGTATCTTGAACTGCTGCAATTCTTTGAAAAAATCCTCCGGCGGACATTCGCCTTCTTCCAACAAAAGCTTTACCGGGCGGGAAAGATCCAGGCTGAAGATACCCATAATGGATTTGGCGTCGATTTTGTATTTATCAGACATCAGACTGATTGGAAAAGGATATTTGTTTGCCAGACAAACGAATTTCTTAACGGTCTCAATGCTGGACAAGGAAAGCATTTCTGTGTACATACTCGTTTACCTCCAATTCTTTGAGCAGCGTTTACCCACTATATCCTCACGCTCCCCCTATTTTAGCAGTGTGCAGTTGACAGGTCAATATTCATTTAGCACGATATTCGATAAAAAGTAAGCGGAAATTCGATAAATATGATATGATACAAGAGCGCAATACATCCTTTTTTCCACTGCATTTGTATTGTGCCAATGGAAAAAGGTTAAAAAAATATTTATGTTCGTTCAAAGAGCCGGAGGCCGATCAGGCAATTTTTTAAGAAATTCCATTTACCGGGGCAAAAACCATGATGGGCTCTAAGATTTGAACGGGAGAAGGGATCATAGGGGCGGCGCCCGGCTTTAGCACTTTTGCGCGGCCAACCCGCCGTAAGGACCCCTGTCCATAACACGAAAGATACAGGTGACATACATGAACGTTTCTATCGTAACATTAGGCTGTAAGGTGAACCAATACGAATCCGAGGCCATACTGGAAAGGTTGCTGGATGCGGGGTTTCAGGCAGCCGGGGCAAAAGAGCCGGCGGATGTTATCATTATCAATTCCTGTACCGTTACCGCCGCCAGCGACCATAAGGTGCGCCAATTGCTGCGCCGTTCCAGGCGGGAAAACCCGGAGGCGGCAATCGTACTGACCGGCTGCATGCCGCAGGCTTTTCCCGAAACAGCCGCCTCCTTGACAGAAGCGGATATCGTTTTGGGCAATTCCCGGCGCGCGGACCTGCTACCACGCCTTCTGGAGTTTTTAAGCCATCATCAGCGTATTGTAGATATCCATACCTATGGAAAAGGCGAACCTTTTGAGCAAATGTCGGTTTCCTCCTTTCATGAAAGAACCCGTGCCTTTATAAAAATAGAAGATGGGTGCAACCGCTTTTGCTCTTATTGTATTATTCCCTATTCCCGCGGACGGGTGCGCAGCAAGCCTTTGCAAGAGCTGCAAGCAGAGGTCAACCGCCTGGCGGACGCTGGTTATCGAGAAGTGGTGCTTGTCGGCATCAACCTTTCCGCTTACGGCCAGGAGCTGGGGCTCCATCTTTGCGATGCGGTCGAATGCTGTTGTGCGGTTGACGGTATCGAACGGGTGCGCCTGGGTTCCTTGGAACCGGAACAAATGGACAAAGAGGTGGTAAAACGCCTGTCCCAACAAAAAAAGCTTTGCCCGCAATTCCATCTTTCCCTGCAAAGCGGCTGTAACGCTACTTTGCGCCGCATGAACCGACACTACAGCAGCGAGGAGTATGCCGCGATCGTTGAAAACCTGCGGGCAAGTTTTGAAAACGCAGCCATTACCACCGATATTATGGTAGGCTTTGCAGGAGAAAGCGAAAAAGAGTTTGAGGAATCCCTTGCCTTTGCCCAAACGATCGGCTTTGCCAAAGCCCATGTGTTTGCCTATTCCCGACGTCCCGGCACACGGGCCGATTCCATGCCGGATCAACTGCCAAACGCAATCAAAGAGGAACGTAGCCGCCGGATGATTGCACAGACCAACCGAACCCGCGCGGCTTTTCTGAAGACCCAGGTGGGCCGCACAGAAACCGTCCTATTTGAAAGCCGGTGCGAAAACGGCGTATATGAGGGATATACCATGAATTATACCCCGGTGCGTGCGGCAAACGGGGCAAACCTGTGCGGCAAGCTGGTTGCAGTGACGCTTACCGAAGCGTTTGACGACTACTGTGTGGGAAGTATTTTGTAAGGTAACGATACCTTATTAACCTGGCGGCCACAACCACCCGACGGCTGGCTCTGCAGATTTTATAGCGGTAAATGAAAACGTGGGCTTGCAATAATAGCCCACGTTTTGTTTGATCGGTACTTTTTCAGCAAAGGAAGATTATTCCGATTTCCGAAGCCGCCCTCGGAAAAACCGTTTCCACAGTTCTTTTCCACGAAAAGGAATCAACGGGTACAGGTAGCTTTTGCCGGAAATGGTTTTATTGAACAACAGCAGTAAAAAGATAATTACAATGCCGATGGCAAAGCCCCAGAGATTCCATAAAACCGTGAAAATCAACAATAAAATCCGCATGAATTTTAAAGCATACCCCAGTTCGTCGCTGGGCTGCGTGTAATTGGATATGGCGACGAAGGCCATATACAGCAGCGCCTCTGTGGAAAACCAGCCGGATTGTACCGCAAAATCGCTCAATACGATACCGGCAATGACCGACAGGGAGGTGGAAAGGGTACTGGGCGTGTTCAAAGAAGCAAGCCGCAGCCCGTCGATGGCAAGCTCTAATATGATCAGCTGCCAAAACACGGGGATATTTGGCTCTTCCTTTAACAAAACAAACTGAAACGCCTGAGGCACCAGGTTAGGGTTTTGCAGTGCCAACAGCCAGACCGGCGTGAGGATGAGCGTGATAAAGGTGACGATATAGCGGGAAAACCGCAGATAAGTGCCGGTAAAAGGAGGAAAGTAATAATCGTCCGCTTCCTCTACCACATCAAAAATGCTGGTGGGCAGGATGATTGCCGAAGGGGAATTGTCTACCAGCAATACAATATTACCTTCCAGCAGGGCGGAAGCGGTGGTATCCGGGCGTTCGCAGTACTTAAATTTGGGAAAGGGGTTAAACCACTTATAGGGGTGGATCGCTTCGACCAAACTTTGCTGATTCATCGTCAAGGCGTCCACCTTTGCGTTTTTAATTTTTTCTTTAATGGTTTTGAGCAGCTTTTTGTCAACCACATCTTCCATATAGCAGACCACCACATCGGTTTTGGAGCGTTTTCCAACGCTAAAGATACTCATTGTCAGCGATGGGTGCCGGATACGCCTGCGGATCAATGCAGTGTTGGCCACCAGTGTTTCCACAAAGCCGTCTCGGGAACCGCGCAGCACACGGTCTTTGTCCGGCTCTTCTACCGAACGCGCGGGATAGGTGCGCGTGTCTACCATCACAACTTTATCAAAGCCCTCCACCACCAACGCCAGGATGCCGGAAAGAACCCCTACTGTAATATTCTCTTGGTTGTTTTCCAGGGCAACTTCTACATAGGGCACCCCCATTTGTGTAAAGGTTTCTGCGTCTGTTACCTGTTCCGGCTGTGCCCCATAAAAATATTCCAGAATTTTTTCCATGACTTCGTCTTTTATCATGCCGTCAATAAAAAACAGGCAGGCTTTTTTGGAGCCCACACGAATATCACGGGCGATTAGATCAAAGCTTTCGTTGACTCTTAAATGTTCTTTTAACTGCTGTACTGCCGTCTCATATTGTTGCATACTACTTCCCCCTTATCAAGTCGGATCGTAGCCATGTCGTTCTGTGAGCCAAGGAGTTGCAAAGCTG
>CAMMKL010000070.1 GCA_946497265.1 uncultured Clostridia bacterium
CCTTCGGAGCCTTCGCAACCCTCCGAACCTTCGCAGCCTTCCGAGCCTTCACAGCCCTCCGAACCTTCACAGCCTTCCGAACCTTCACAGCCTTCCGAGCCTTCGCAGCCCTCCGAACCTTCGCAGCCCTCCGAGCCTTCGCAGCCCTCCGAGCCTTCGCAACCTTCCGAGCCTTCGCAACCCTCCGAGCCTTCGCAGCCCTCCGAACCTTCTGAAGCTTATTTTGTATACGAGGTCAAACGTGGGGATTCCTTGTGGAGAATTGCGCAAACGTTCTTGGGTTCCGGTACTTTATATCCGGAAATCATGGCGTTTAACGGCCTGGCATCGGAAACCATCTATCCGGGCATGCAATTAAAAATACCTGAGGGGATCAGCCTACCCTATCAAGAATATACCGTAAAACGTGGGGATTCCTTGTGGAAAATTGCCCAGAAGCATCTTGGCTCGGGCAGCCGGTATGGGGAAATCAAAGAATTAAATGGCCTCACAAGCGATACCATCTATCCTGGGCAAACCCTTAAGCTGCCCTATTAAGCGTGAAACAAGTTACTGCTTGTATATGAAAGGCCTCCCGCCAACACAATGGCGGGAGGCCTTTTTGCTCGCGATCTGGTCAACATCTTGCTTCGCTTAAGAGGCATCCTGATATGGAATCCGTAAGGCGTTTGCCGCTCCCTTTGGGATAGTGCCGCAACATTTTTCTTTTTGTTGCTTAAGATGCCCGATAAGGGGTCGGGCATTAGAAACTTTTATCTTCTTTAATCTTGCTACGATCATTTTATAAAGGAACCATTCACTTTTCCTCTCGCCGCTTTATTAGTTTCTGATACATTTTCATAAGTTCGGCGACACATTTGCTTTCGGTCATATCCTTGACGGAGAATCCATAAGCCTGCATAACGGCGCGGTCGTTTTGCTGGTGAGCCTTGCGCAATTCCGGCGGCATGGCAACCTCATCGTATAGATCGGCAAGGCTGCTATCCGGATACAGCTCCCTGGCGTCCAGAATGGCCTGCGCTGTCTGCTCAATTTTGGCTTTCTGGGCGTCGGTAGGAGTGGGCCATGGGAAGTTGTTGTAGATAGCTGGCGAATAACTATAATCGCTCTTCAAACGCCCACACACGACACGCGTCCATGCCATATGAACATTTGAAATCATAATTCCAAACATATATAGAGAGGCATTTGGAATTAAATAAAGTTTGTTGCTTCCGATTATTTCTGGAGTCAAAAAACAAATAGGGATATAGCGCCTGCTCTGTGAAGAAACTTCTGGCACAGCCAAGTAATTAGTGTCAGGCTGGCGGATTTGAGTAAACAGCATAGGCGTGGAAGCATCGTTTTGCACCGATTTTGTGGGACTGCTTTTTCTGCATTCCGCAACGGCTTGCAAACGTTTCATAATTTCTGGAATCTTTCGATATTCCTGAGGCGACACACCCTTAAGCCATAGACAATATCGATATTCATTGTTAATTAAATCCCGAGAGCCAACAAATCGCTTTATGAACCTGCTTGTCTGCGGATATACTTTAATTAGGCTATTGCGTTCTTCAACAGTCAGCAATAAGTGACCACCATCTGTTGGTTGACTTCCTTTACTCATTTCTGGAAATCCTGATGTTAATTGTTTTCCTCGTGATTCGATAAATATATCAGGTGCCGCAATTAAATATCCGTTGATATGTTCAACAAACCTCACACGGTCATTTTCAAAAAGTTGCTTCTTTGCTTGAGATGTATAGCAGGTAAATCCGATAATGACGCAATGAACAGCAGCTTGACTTTTTGCTTCACTTATCCATACAAAAGTTCTGTATGCAAACTGTATTTCAACATCCTTTTTTGCAAACAGAAATTTCCATAATATGCCCACCGATTCGCCTTGTACTATGGAATTTGTTGAAACGAAGGCGGTTCCAATTTTCGTTCCACGCATATAATCGGCTGCTTTTTGATACCATGATGCAACATAATCAAGTTTTCCGTGCTTTAACAAATCGTAAAAGGTTTCTTTCATATCATCAGTCTGAGCTTTACTTCTCCACTGGTGTCCCACAAACGGAGGATTCCCCATAATATACGACAGCTTATGCTTTGGCACGATGCTTTCCCAATCCATGCGGAGTGCGTTGCCCTCAATGATATTTGCATTGGTTTTCAGCGGCAGGAAGTCCAGGTGCATCAGCACAATTTCCTCAGTCTCTTTCATCATCTGGCTCTCCGCGATCCACAGGGCCGTTTTTGCTACCGTTACTGCAAAGTCATTGATTTCAATGCCATAAAACTGCCCGATAGAAACCTGAATTGGATTATATGCTGCATCGCCCAAAGAAATCTGCCCGTGGGATAAAATCCGTAACACTTCATTTTCCAATCGGCGTAAACTGAGGTAAGTTTCAGTTAAAAAATTTCCACTGCCACAAGCAGGGTCTAAAAAATTCAGGGAAGCCAGCTTTTTTTGAAACTCTTTTAATCTCCGTTCACGATTTTTCTCTGCGGAAATCTCACAAATTTCACCAAATTCCTTTTTCAAATCATCTATAAACAAAGGGTCAATGACCTTGTGGATATTCTCAATAGAGGTATAGTGCATGCCGCCACTGCGGCGTGTTTCCGGATTTAACGTACTTTCAAAAACAGCACCGAAAATAGTAGGGCTGATTTCAGACCAGTTAAAATCGGAGCTTGCATTATTAAGCAATAAATCGCGGATTTCATCGGTAAACGGAGGGATTTCAATCTCCTCATTTGCAAATAAACCGCCATTTACATAAGGGAACGCAGCTAAATTGGGATTATCATATTTTAAATATGGATCACGCTTTTCTGGTTTTGTGTCCAACACCCGAAATAACTCCACGAGCGCTTTTCGCAGATGGCGTGTATCATATTCTGCCAGATAGTCATGGAACATTCCGTGATGCCCAAAAATACCGGCGTCTTCAGCATATAAACAGAAAACCAGTCGGACACAGAGAACATTCAGACTTTTTAGGGCGTGTCCACTTTCCGGGTCTGCATACTGTTTATGGAAAGCGTCATAAAGCAGGCCGACTATTTCGCCGGCAGCAATAGATACTTCCATTTCCCGCTTTAAGTGTTCATTTCCACTGTCTACTAAAAATGCTAAACGATAGTATTCCGTTGGGAGATTTTCCAGCAAGATTTCTTCCGGTTCCCCTCCGGGACGCTCCATATCATAAACAAAGAATTTCTCAAAATTACAGGTTACTACCCAGCGCGGATGTTGCGATAAGGGTAGTTCTGTAATATAACGCTTTGCCTGTTGAAACGGTGTCAACAGGGTTCCATCCGATTGTTTAATCGGCTTCTTTAAGTCTTTCCCTAAACCTTTTTGCTCAATCAAAACTTTCGTTGATGGAATACTTCCATCAATAAAGCTGGTATGGTCAAGATGCACCTGTTCCTCAAAGGTGATAAATTGTTCAGGATGCTCCACACCGTACACATCACGAAGCAAAGAAAGCCAGAACGCCTGGCTTTCTCCTTTCTCATAACCCTTCCCTTTCCAGTATGCAGCGAATTGTTTTGCCGCTTCCCGCTGTTTTGTATCGTTCATAAGCTCCCTCCGCTCAAGGCGTCTTATAATGAAACCGTTCTACAAAATGCTTCATGCTGTCAGAATTACAGTCCTTCCCAACTTTTAGACTTCGCTTCTGTTGCTGATCCCTTACCGAGAAAGCATTACTACCGTCTCGACATGCGCGGTCCTTGGGAACATATCCAACGGAGTCAAGCGCTGCGGTTCATAGCCCTGTTTTTGGAAAAGGGCTAGATCCCGGGCCAACGTGGCCGGATCACAAGAGACATACACCACCCGGTCGGGCCCCATAGACGCCACGGTATCAATCAAAGAGCTACCGCAGCCCTTGCGGGGCGGGTCCAGCACCACCACATCCGGGCGGATCCCTTCCTCCTTTAACTGTGCGGCTGCCTCAGCTGCGTCTGCACAGCGGAACTGCGCGTTTTGAATTCCGTTTATCGCGGCATTTGCCCCGGCATTCTCTACCGCCTGACCCACTAGCTCCACACCGATCAGCCGCTTGGCGCGCTTCGCCATGCTCAGGCCGATCGTGCCGGTGCCGCAATAAAGGTCAAGCACCGTTTCGCTGCCGGTTAAACCTGCGTATTCCCCCGCCAAGGTATATAGCCGTTCCGCCTGGTCATGGTTCACCTGATAAAAAGAAAGCGGGGAAATGCGGAACGAGAGCCCGCACAGCGTATCGGTAATATAGCTTTGTCCCCAGACAGTGCGGCACGTCGGCCCTAGGATTACATTTGTTTTTTCCCGGTTTGTATTTATCACCAAGCTTTTTAAGCCGGGCACCCGTTCACGCAATAACGAGGCAAGTTCTCCCTCTCCCGGCACGCCGTCGGCATTCACCACCAGACATACCATTACCTCCCCCGTCGCCTCCGCCAAACGGAGGTAAAGATGTCGCAGCCTGCCCTTACCGGTCTGTTCCTCATACGGTTGTATGGAATAGCGCCCCGCCCACTCCTGTACGGCCTGTACCGCTCTGGTAAAAACGGGCGGTTGCAGAAGGCAATGCTCACAGGGGATCAGGCGGTGGCTGTGCCGCGCGTAAAACCCCATTTGCAGGCGGCCGTCCTTTCCCCAGCCGATGGGGATTTGCGCTTTGTTGCGGTACTGTTCCGTACGCGGCGAGCCGATTATCGGCTGGATTGCCAAGTGGTACAAGCCTCCAATCCGTTCCATTGCGTCGCGTACGCGGCCTTCTTTAATACGCAGCTCGGCTTCGTAACGGATATGGCGGTATACACAACCACCGCAGGGGCCGGAACAAGGGCAATCCTCTTTTACACGGTCAGGCGACGGGACAAGCACCTCCTCCAAACGGCCAATGGCATACTTCTTCGCTACCTTAATGATTTTAACGCGCAGGACATCCCCCGGCGCCGCACCGGGCACGAAGACCGCCATCCCTTCCACACGGCCCACGCCGTTTCCTTCTGCAGTCATTCCGTCAATTGCCAGGCTTACCATATCGTTTTTGCGCATCTTAACCCCTCCATTTATAACATACCCATCCATTTTAATCCCTGTTCCGTCACAAAAACCACGGCAGAGGAACAAGGCGCCAGGTTGAGCAGCCCTTTGTTAAAATAGGCAAGCACCAACGCCACGAGCATGCCGGCCGCCGCCGAAAGCAGATGGGAGGTAGAATATAGGATTTCGGGAAACGTCATGGCCGCCAGCACCGCGTACGGCACATAGGCAAGGAACGATTTGACAAACCGGTTCTGGATCTTTTTTTGAAAGATCGCCAAAGGCAGCATCCGGGGCAAGTAAGTTACAAGCGCCATCACCAGGATGGCCAGCAGGATTCTGGTGTAATTCAACGCCCTGCCTCCTCTTCGGGATGCCCGCAATCATGTTCCTTCTGTTTTTCCTCTTCCTCATCTACCGGATAACGCAACGCGGACAAAGCAGAGGCAATCACAGCGCACACAATGATCACCCATCCGCTGGACACCCCGTCCAACCCCGGCGTATAGCGGAAAACACAGCTCAGCGCAGCGGCTGTCAGGATTGTGACCGCCACCGGTTTTACACTGCGGGCAGGCGGAACAATGATGGCGATGAACATCCCATAAATTGCAATTCCAAGCGCGCTTCGCACGGTAAGCGGTAAAATCCCTGCGGCCGAGGCACCCAGCAGCGTGCCCACAGTCCAACCAAGATAAGGGGTGAGGATCAGGCCGGCCAGATAGCTTGCATGCACGCTGCCCCTCTGCTGCATAGCCACCGCAAATATTTCATCGGTATTGCCAAACGAAAGGATGCACCTTTCCAACGTAGTCATATTCGGATCGATTTTTTGAGAAAGGGAAAGCGACATCAGCATGTAACGGATGTTAATGATAAAGGTCGTTACGGCAATTTCCAAAAACATCCCGCCGGACAGTATCAGCTCTGTTCCCGCAAACTGGCCCGCAGAGGTAAAATTGCTCATGGAAATCAACACGCCCACCCAGATGGGCAGGCCGTTTTCTGTCGTCATCATCCCAAAGGTAAAAGAAACCGACAAATAGCCAAGACAAATGGGCAAACCGTCTTTCATCCCTCGGAAAAACGCAGGTGGAACCCGCCGTGCCGTTTTTTCAGCAGCCATAGGTTACTTCCCCTCCTATATAACAAAACGCATTCCGCATGTGTATTCTTCAACGGATAGCATTTATTATAGCACCCTTATCTGCACGCGTGCAACGTATTTCCCTAAAATTCGCGCAGATAATAGAAGGGAACCTTATCCTTTGGAAAACAAAAAACAGCCGCCAGCGGATGATTCCAACTGACGGCTGCAGTACGATTTTTTTACTTTTTCGCTACAAAGGATTCACAGTCGGTGCACTGGCAGACAGTGGGGTTTTTCTCATGGGTGCCTACGCAAATGCAGTCAAGTGCGCAGTACTGCTCATCGTTGCAGTGGTTTTCGCACTGGGTGACGGTACATTTGATGCTGTGATTGGCATGGCAAGAATTCTGATTGTAGGAATTCATTCAAATCACTCCTATTGTTTCATCAATAGACGGAAATCAGGACGCAGGCGGCGGTACCTGCATTCTGCTTTCCGCCCGATATTTAGTGTTGCCTACACAGTGCCTGTTATACAGGAATTTTTAAATTTTAAAAGCGATGCCCTTGCCGCTGCAAGGTTCCCGCTTTTATTAAGAAGAATAGCTATTTTAGAAAAAATAGGATGATCAAACCATATGGTTAATATCCAAACGGGTAATTGCCGCCGTTTTGCCAATTGCTGTCTTGGGGCTGCGTGTTGTTGGTGTTGGTTGGTACGGATTCCTGCAGGGTAACCTCGACGGTTTCTTGCCGGTTATCGCGCAGAACGGTGATGAGGATCGTATCCCCAACGTTGTAATTTTTGAGTACCGCCTTTACCTCATCCGCTGTACTCACATCCGTCCCCTCTACCGAAATGATGCAGTCGCCGATCTTCAGGCCGGCTTTTTCGGCCGCGCCGCCGGCCGTAACCTGTTGAATATAAACACCGGTCTGCCCTACCCGGTACATCATCGCCTGCTGCGGCGTTGTGATGTCAAGCAGGGAAACGCCAAGCTGCACCCGGCCTTTCACATAACCGTACTGCTGCAGTTGCTGCGCAACCTCCCTTACCGTATTCACTGGAATGGCGAAACCGAGCCCCTCCACTGGGGTACCGTCCTCGGCTGAAGAACTTTTCGCCACCACCATGCCGATCAACTCCCCATTTCCGTTAAAAAGGCCGCCGCCTGAATTGCCGGGGTTAATCGCCGCATTGGTCTGCAATAGGGTCATTGTTTGGCCGTCTATGGTAATCTGGCGGTCGAGCGCGCTTACAATCCCATTGGTCACGGTACCACCCAATTGGCCAAGCGGATTGCCGATGGCGACAGCAGTTTCGCCTACCTGCAGGGTAGAAGAATCTCCCAATGTGGCGGGCTGCAAGTTGGTGGCGTCGATCTTGATTAGGGCAACGTCTGTTTCACTGTCGGTCCCAATCAAAGTTGCGTCATAGCTTTCCCCGCTTTTTAGAGTAACGGTAATCTTGTCGGCCCCATCAATGACGTGGTTATTGGTAAGAATATAACCGTTTGCATCGATAATAACGCCGCGTCCCGCGCCCTGCTGGATGAATTGCTGCATGAAATTGTTGGTAACCACTCCTTCGGTGACGATCTCAACTACCGAATTCTGCGCTTTGGCCGCGATCTCCGCTACGGAAAGCTCGCTGCCGTTGGAGGCGGTTGGGGTAACCGGCGTCCCCCCTTGATTCATATTCAGGCTGCTGGAAGCGGAATGGTTGTTTTGGTTTCCAAGGCGGTAACCCAAAATTCCTCCTCCAATGCCTACGCCGCCAGCTACTACCACACACAGCGCCATAAAGATAGCCGCTGCTTTTTTGGTCAGGAAGCGCTCCTTGGGCTGCTTCGGCTTTCTTTCCTTTTTCTTTTTTACCGGGGCAGCCGTCTGAGCTGCTTGGAACGTCTGCTGATATGTGTGTTGATAGGAGCTTTGAGGATAGCCCGCCTGCTGTTGGTAAGGCGCCTGCCCGGGCCGGCCTTGGTAACGATTGGCTTGTTGGTACGGCACTTGTCCGGTTGCTCCCGGCTGCTGATAGGAACCGTAATACTTCTGGTAGGCCTGCTGTTGATAACCCGTATAGGCCGGTTGTCCGGAGGCTGACGATGGATTTGCAGGCTGTTGGGCAGCGGTTTGGTTCTGTGCATTTCTTGCGCTCCAAGCATACGTTGTGTAGTTTTCCGGATTGGCCCCAGATGAATAAGCATTCATTTCCTCCGGTTTTGCATCCGTCTGCTCCTGTGTTGATGCTTCTTGTTGATTCTGTACGGGGGAATTGGAATGGTCCTCAGTCGGTAAAGTCGTTTCCTCCGCCGTAACCCCTTGTGCGGCTTCTTCTGTAGAGGATTTGCTTTCTTCGAAAACAGCCGACTGTATTACGTCTGATTCCTGCGCCCGGAACGTAGAATTGGTTTCCATATTGTCCTGAGATTCCACATGGTTTTCTGTGTTTTGATTTTCTTTTCTTTCGTTATATTCACACATTTTAAATGCCTCCTAACTAGATTGTGCCTGTTTTTCTTACTGTCATAAGCATACCTAAGGTAAGTGATGGATTTTTGAAAACGATATGAAGTAAGGCTGAAGGATATGCAAATAAAATATGAACGCAGCCTCTCTTTATTAATATCGTATAGCGGGGGATAAATTCGTTTAGGAAATCCATTCAGCCTATGATCCGCTCTGCAAAAATCAGAACAAACGAATAGCTGGCTTGTCACGAAAGGGCAATTCGTGTGTTTGCCCACAGTCCTTTTCTTTTGAGCAGAAGCAGTACAAATGTATATTATAAAATGGTCGATCCCCATCTTTCCTTTTTCCCCGTATTAGCAAAAAGGGAGTTTTCACTAGCGTGATAACTCCCTTTTGGTTTATATGCTCTTGCAAAAGTTTCGTTCCGACAAGCGCGTTTGGATCAGATCTCAATCCAAGAGGTGCCGTTAGGTCCGGGTTATGCTTACAAACTGCAAAACATCATTTTACTCATAAAAACGAACGAATATCTATGGCAAGCTTTTCCTCCAGATTAATCAGCCTTTTGGTTATATCCTTAGAGACCTCATCGGCCGCTTTGTATTGATTCAAATATTTGTTTAGAGATTTGACACCCATATTACAGCCATCGGTTATCAAATCGGCAATCGTGGCATCGGACTCATGCATCACCAAAGTCGGATCGTAGCCATGTCGTTCTGTGAGCCAAGGAGTTGCAA
>CAMMKL010000071.1 GCA_946497265.1 uncultured Clostridia bacterium
CTTTTTTCAGGGCGGCACGTACCACGCCGGGGCCTGAAACCCCTACATTAACAACACAATCCGGTTCGCCCGGCCCGTGGAAAGCACCCGCCATAAAGGGATTGTCCTCCGGGGCGTTGCAGAACACCACCAGCTTTGCGCAGCCGATGCAATCCCGGTCAGCGGTAATTTCCGCCGTTTCCCGGACCACCCGGCCCATCCGTGCCACCGCGTCCATATTGATACCGGTTTTGGTCGAGCCGATGTTCACCGACGAGCAGACATGCTCGGTCGTGCTCAGTGCCTCCGGAATGCTCTGCAGCAGCGCGTAGTCGCCCGGCCCGAAGCCCTTCTGGACCAGGGCCGAATAGCCGCCGATAAAGTTGACTCCCACCGCCCTTGCCGCCTTTTCCAGCGTCAGCGCAAACTTGACCGGATCCTTGCCCGGACAGGCCGCCGCGATCATGGAAATCGGGGTTACGGAAATCCGTTTGTGGATGATGGGAATGCCGTATTCCTTTTCAATGTCTTCGCCCACCTTTACCAGATCCTTGGCGTAGCGGGTGATCTTGTCGTAGATTTTCTCACAGGCTGCGTCGATATCCGGATCACAGCAGTCGAGCAGAGAGATGCCCATGGTGATGGTGCGCACATCCAGGTTCTCATTGTCGATCATCTGGATGGTTTCCAGAATATCATGCACATTTATCATTTGGAACCTCCCCTTTGTTATACGCGATGCATGGAATTGAAAATGTCTTCATGCATGATTTTTACCGAAAGTCCCATCTTGGCGCCCAAGCTTTCCATCCGATCGGAAAGCTCGGTAAAGGGAATGGTGCATCCGGAAATATCCACCAGCATAATCATGGCGAACAGATCCTGCATGACCGACTGGGTCACCTCCGTAATGTTGACGTTGACTTCGGTGCAAAGGGTGGAGACGCCGGCCAGGATCCCAACCATGTCCTTGCCGATTACCGCAATAACCGCGCGCATAACGATCCCTCCATACATATTTTATAACCCACTCATTATGCCGCCTTGTCAGAATTTTGTCAAGGTGTTTTGGGTATTCTATCACAAGGGCGGCGCGTCCTTTCTGCTGGGATTTCTTTCTTGACAAATGGGGACCTGTTCCCGTATAATCTTAAATACAGCTTATGCCGCTGTGGTGGAATCGGCAGACACAAGGGACTTAAAATCCCTCGCTGGCGACAGCGTACCGGTTCAAGTCCGGTCAGCGGCACCAAAGAAATAAGATCTTAAAAGTTGGTTTAATCGCTAACTTTTAAGGTCTTTTTTTATTTATCGCACTTTATTATACCAAATTTTATAAGTTTTCTAACCAAATTAAATTGCAATAGTTTTAGCGATAATATAATAAAAATTAAAAAATATAACTTAAAAATATAAAATATAACTGTTTATTGAAACATTTGAACTATTTTTCTTATTGTAATTTTTATTCACTATATGGTATTCTATCCCTAAAGAGAGAAAAGGAGGGAGAAGCTTGAGCAACAGGAAAAAAGCATTCACCGTTGTTCTGGCGGTGGTGTTCCTCTGTGCTGTAGGCATTGGAGCCTGGATACTCATCCGCCCGTCATCCCAAACGGAGAATCAGGTATGGGCCTACAGCGATTTGGCGTATGGTGCCGTCAGTGACAATGGGTTCTATCATCAACCTTTTCCTCGTTCGTCCGGCCAAGTCCTATTTTACGATTTTCAGGCGAAAGAATCGGTATATCTGTGCACGAAGCCAAACTGTACCCATACAGAGTCACCCTCCGATCCTCTCAATCCTGCGCCGGAGGAATGCGACGCGTATCTGACTGCTAATTATCTCGCCTCTTATAACGGGAGTCTCTATTATTTTTTGAGTGATTTCAGCCGTACTGGGATGCGTACCCAGGTGGTTAGAGCCAAGGAGGATGGGACCGAACGGCAGTTGATCGGGGAATTTGAAGGTTCCCTTTCACTGAGTGGTAGCGGACTTTACCGGGACAACTGTTTTTATTTTCTCAACTCCGTGTCGGTTATGGAGGACGCAGAAGTTTCCTACGACAGCGGAGAGGTAGAAATACAGCCCCAGCAGGTGGCCAATAAGCTGTCTCTTGCCTGTTTTGACCTGGAAAATGGTAGCTACCGGGATCTAACATCCCCTGTTCAAAAGGAAAATATACAAGGCGCTGTCTGTGGAATTTGGGAAGACACTCTGTACTATTTTTTCACTGATTTCCAAGGGGACAGTGCTGTTTCAACGCTGTACGGATACAACCTTGCCACCGGGGGGACGCGGGTGGTGGAGGAAACCATGGATACCCGTCGTTTTACCCCAGCCATTATGATGCAAGACACCCTATATTATCCTGGTCAGGAAGAAAACAGAGAAATACCGCTGTATGCGATAGACTTGAACACCGATGAAAAAAACGTAGCAGTCCGGCTTCCGGAGGAAAGTAACGGATTTCGGAGTATAGACGGAAAAGTGTTTTTTGAGCAGAGGCAGCCTGAGAAGGATGGTATTTATCATTCCGTCACCTGCTACTTCGATCCTGAAACCGGGGAAGTTGCCGAGATGGACTTTCCGGTCTCAGAAGGACGGTACATCACGCCTCAGCAGGAGGTAGGGGATCAGATTTTGTTTACCATTGAAGATGAAATTCTTAATTTTAAAATGTCATCCCAGCCACAAAGCAAACGGGAGGAATACATGAAAAGTTTTGGGTATCAATATAGAGGGATCATTTCAAAAGATGATTATTATAATAATACGTCCAGCTATACGCTGTTTCAATAGACGACGGATAAGGGAAACCGGAAGAACGCAATGAAGAAAAATGAAGAGGAAAAGATTAATTAGCTTGGCGCTGGCGGCTGTTATGGCGCTGACGGTTTGTTTGACGTCGGTTTCCGCCGCTCAAGATTCGGCGAGCAATGAAAGGTTAAATGCTGTACTATACTTACAGCCGGGATATGGTTGGGCGACGTCATACTATCCCAACGCCATGGCGGAAGTACAGATTATGGCCTATTACAACGATGCCGATGGATATAACTATTCGAAAGTAGACCACGCCTACCGACTGTCTGGTGGGACGGTACAGGGGAAGGTATATGCGCCGGCCGGCTATAGCTTTCATCGCGCTATCAGTCATCATGTAGGAAATACGATTTATAAGATCGATCTAAGTGTATACGCGTAATCATTTCACTTTAACTTTGTATCCATAGGTAAACTAATATGTTCCAGTTTCCCTTTCTCCCAAACCTACAAGAAACATAGGAATGGTGGTTACAAGATGAAACGAGTAAAAATGCTGATATCCGTTTTTTGTGTGGTAGTCCTTCTTTTATGTGGTTGTCAAATGAAGCCGTCTGTTGATACGAGTTCCTCCATCGAATTCGGGCAGCTTTCCCAAGCCGGCGAAAGCGGGGGTGAGTTTTTCGACTCATTTTTCGACCGTAGCGTTACCTATCTTCCCGCGGACTTTGAAACACTCTATCCCGGTAAGAAAAAGCTGGTTTGGCTGCTCAATGACAGCGTTCTTGGGAACGACCCGGCTGTGTTTATGCAGCTTAACGAGCGATTGGCGCAAAGGGGCTGTGATTTTGCTGTCCAGGGCGTTTTAATCAACAGCGGGGCGGTCTATTCCCAGGTGAGTGAGGACGGACTTGACACTGCCTACCAAAATTTTGTGAGGCAATGGATCGAGGCGGGCAGGCAGGCTGATCTCTTTATGACGGACGTTGCCTGGGGCCAGCCGGAATCCCGAAAGTATATCCGTGTCACCGATTATTTTGCAAAAAATCAGTTGGCGCTGCCGCTTGACGACTATTTGCAAGGTGAAAATGGAAAAGAGCTTTACCAGGCGATCGACCCTAGAATTTGGAGAAAGAACTCCTATGAGAACCAAACATATGGGGTGGCCAATTATCTGCTTGGAACCTTCCGTTATCTGGAGGTTAACAAGAGTATGGCGGAAAAATACGGCGTGACTCCGGAGGACTTACAAAAGGATTTATGGGAGCTCGAAGACATACTTAAACGTGTGTACGAGGGAGAAGGCGGACGTATTACCCCGTATTTGTGCAGTACAGCATGGAATGTAGAGGTCCTTCCATACGAATTCGCGACCACGGCGGTAGGATGCCCGATTGAGGGAGAGGCAACCTCGTTTTGCAACATTTACGAAGAAGAGTACGTACAAAAGCTTTTTCGCACCATCCACCGGTATAAGGAGCTTGGATATTTAAAGGCCGGCGTAAACATGGCGAAGGACGGCGTGATGTCCGATGCCTATGAATGCAATGGGGAAAGTGTGTTTATTCTTTCCACCGCCGGCAAATACCGAGAGGATCTTCCTGTGCTTGAGGAGGATCGCAGCTATCGCAACATCGTTGACGTAGGAGACGAGGGGCCGGTTTATGAAAACTGCGCACCATTTCCCATCTGGAATATACAGACCAGCCATTATTCAAGAATCAGCGGAGCTATGCAGGCCAACTGCATCAGTGCAAGGTCTACGCAGGCCGACCAAGCGTTTGAGATGCTCTGCCTTGCCTACACGGATGAGGAAATCGCCAATTTGCTGTTCCATGGAGTGGAAGGGCGCAATTATGAAGTCCAAGACGGATATGCGGTCGAGCTCAAAGAAAGCGAAACTGGGGACGATGGCCAGGTCCTTTCCTACAATTCCAAAAATTACATGAGCCCGATTTCCAATTGCTTTCTGACCCTTCCCAAGAATTTCACCAACATGGAGGAGCCGCTCGACAAAGCGGCCGCGTATGCGAACCAGAATGCGAATACGGCGGATTCCTGCCTGGAAGGCTTTTATTTTGATCCAAGCGCGGTGCAGGACAAAATCGACGCAATGGATGCCGTGCTGGCAGAGGCGGAATACGCCGGTTTATGGACGGGAACCTGTGAGGACGTAGATGGAACCTTACAGAAGCTCAATGAAGAATTGAAGGCGGCGGGAATGGAGGAAGTGGTGGCAGCGGCCAACGCGCAGCTGCAGGCGTGGAAATCCACTTAAATCCTGGACATTCCGGAAAAGGGGGGCGCATGCATGAAATTAGAGATTCAGGACCTGAGCAAAAGCTATGGAGAGAAAAAAGCGCTTTCGCATGTCAGCCTCACGCTTACACCAGGCGTTTATGGGCTTTTAGGGCCAAATGGCGCTGGAAAATCGACTCTGATGAACATCATCACCGACAACGTGCGGCTGGATTCGGGGGAGATCCGCTTTAACGGAGAAGATATCTTCAAAATGGGGAAGCGGTTTCGAAAGATACTTGGATATATGCCCCAGCAGCAGGAGCTGTATCCAAGCTTTACAGGATGGCGTTTTCTCAATTATATGGCTGCCTTAAAGGGGATGACGAAGGAACAAGCAAAAGAGGGAATACAGCAGGCGGCAAAGCTTGTGAACCTGGAGGCGGATCTCAGCCGCAGGCTGGGCGGGTATTCCGGGGGAATGAAGCAGCGTATCCTAATCGCGCAGGCGATTTTGAATAAACCACAGGTGCTGATTCTGGATGAACCGACTGCCGGGCTTGATCCAAAAGAGCGGATTCGCATCCGAAATCTGATTTCAAAGATCGCGCTGGATAAGATTGTGCTGATTGCTACCCATGTAGTGTCGGATATTGAGTATATCGCAAAAGAGATCATCCTGCTCAAGAGAGGGGAAATCTTATCGCAAAAGGAGCCTTCCGCTTTGGCGCGGGAATTGTCCGGACGTGTTTTTGTGGTATCGGTTGCGCCTGAACAGGTGGAAGAGCTTCAGCAAGCATACCGGGTGTCCAATCTGGCAAGAGAAGGCGACCGGGTACTCGTCCGCCTTCTTTCCCAAACACCTCCCAAGGATTATCCTAACCAAGCCGTCTCCCCAACGGTGGAGGATTGCTACCTGTATCATTTTGAAGAAGAGGGAGAATCGCTGTCGTGAGGGTGTTGCGGGCGGAATTTGCAAAGGTATACGCCAAAAAGGGGATTTGGTTTTTGCTTACCGTTCTTATTCTGCTCAATGGTTTTTTGCTTGTACGCAACGAATCGGTATCGCATCAGATGGTGTCGTCCGAAGAATATGCCGCGCAGTTTTCGTATATGGAGGGGATGACCCCTGAGGAGCGCGCATCATATCTTGCCGCACGGGATGAGGATCTCAAGTGGATTATGCAGCTGACGGCGGTCAGCGAGGACCAGGCGGGCGCTTTTTTGACGCAAAACGAGCTTGCCGATTCCCTGACGCCGGAGCAATTATCCCGCTATCGGAAGATGATTGAAGAGGGGAGTTATCTTCAGTTTACACGTGGACCGGGATTCGAGTATGAGCTAAACCGGACGTATTATCAGCAGCAGCAGGCATTGGACGGCTACCATTCTTCCATTGAGGAAATCCGGGAAAAGGCCGATTCCATGACGAAAATTTCGATTTTTGCGGACGAAGGCTCGTTTTCTTATCGCAATATACAGAAAACGGCCGCGGATTTTGAAGCGGTCAAAAACTTGGAGCTGCCGTTTGACCAGTCGCTGGGGGTCAATATGTCCACCGGCTTTGTCGGTACGGATATTGCAATCCTTTTTCTTGTATTTATGGTCTGTATTTCTCTGGTAACCCAGGAGAAGGATAAGGGGCTCTTTTCCTTGGTCCGATCCACCTATCAGGGGCGCAGCCCGGTTATTGCATCCAAGATCGGGGTTTTAGGCGTGTCCTGCGGCCTCTTTACCGGATTGTTGTTTGGCAGTAATGTACTAATCGCTTTTTGGATTTACGGTTTGGGCGACCTATCCCGTCCGATTCAATCGGTGGATACCTGTATGGGGCTGGCTCTTCCTGTAAATGTGTGGCAGTATTTGCTGCTGCTCTTTTTCATGAAGTGGCTGCTTTCTTTCCTGTTTGCATTGATCCTTCTTCTGCTCAGCCTCCTCATACGTAGCCCGGTTCTGATCTGTGCGGGCGTCATCGGGATAGTTGGGGTAGAGTATGCAGCGTATGCCTTGATTTCTTCCACATCCAGCTTATCCTTTTTTAAGTACGTCAATCTCGTCTATTTTGCATTCCAGCCGGAATTTTACCGTACCTATCTAAACGTGGACTTTTTCTCTGTTCCGGTAAATCTATTTACGCTTTTCTTTGTGGTGTGCGCAATTCTGATGGTTTGCCTCATTGCGGGAAACATGCTGCTTTTCTGCCGCGGGAAAAGCAAAGCGTCCAAAGAATTGGTTATGTTTTCCAACAAGCGCAAGCGGCGGCGTATCCAGGTACATATTCGTTGCCATGAATTTTATAAGGCGCTGATTGCCAACAAGGTTTTGTTTTTGCTGCTTGCGTTCCTTGGCTTTCAGCTTTATGGTGCAACGCAAGCCAAATCCATGCTGACGACCGACGATCTATATTACAAAAGTTATGTGCAGGTTCTGAAAGGGCCGGTAACCGAAGCATCTCTCTCTTTTATCGAGAAGGAAAAAGAAAGGTTCGCCCAAATCGA
This sequence comes from uncultured Clostridia bacterium, assembly GCA_946497265.1. Taxonomy (GTDB): domain Bacteria; phylum Bacillota; class Clostridia; order Oscillospirales; family Acutalibacteraceae; genus CAMMKL01. The sequence goes on from CAMMKL010000071.1 coordinate 7,483, forward strand.
CGAGCAAACACGGGAACTGGGGGAACAATTTCAGTCGGGGGCCCTTTCCCAAAGCCAGTACGAAGAGGAACTGGTGCGAATAAGCGCCCAAACCAAAAGCAGAAAGATTTTTGAACAAGACATACTTGGCCAGCTTCGTTACATGGAAGAATACAAAGAAACACAGGGGAGAGATTTGTGGTTTGTCGATGATTTCGGTTTTCGGCAGTTAACGGCGGAAGAGTCGGTCGAAACCGATCAGTATAACGCCTTTTTGCTTGTGCTGATGCTGATTGTTGGGCTTAGCGCTACCTTTGCGTCGGAGTATTCCTCTTCGATGGCGGGGCTTATTACCACATATCCAAATGGACGCGGTACCACGGTAACGTGCAAATTGGGGATTGCATTTCTGATTGTGCTTTTTGTGTTCCTGACCGTATATCTTCCCGAGCTTATCAATATAGTAAGGCTTTACGGAATGGCCGGATTAGAGGCACCGGTTCAGAGTATGCAGCATTTGCAGCATTTTCCTTTGTCGGTTTCCATACGAGGGTATCTAGTCCTTTTATATGTTACCCGCTTGCTTGCGGCGATGGGCGTGGCGGGGATAATCTTGTTGTTCTCGTTGGCGGTTAAGGACTCCTTGAAAGCGATGCTCCTGTCTTTTGGGATATTCGCCGCCCCGCTTGCCTGTAGCATGCTGGGTATCCATTGGCTCGATCCCGTTACCTGCAACGCAATGCTGACCGGAAATCAGATGCTGCAGGGAGCTGTTTCCAATCGGATGATGGCGGATGTGTTAATAGTGGTCTATCCCATAATTGCTGTATCAATGGCAATTTTTTCAGTGGTTTGGATCTATCAAAAGTTTGGAAAAAACAACTGATTGCATTTAGAAAGAAAATGGAGGCTTAAACGTCCATGCGGTTTTAAAATCTCACCCTTTTTATTTATAACGGAACATTCAAAATCAAGAATCCAAATGATAATTTATTTTGAACCAGAGATTCTCATTTTTAGTATGGTATCCTTTTAGTAGCGCAACCCCACCAGGCTGAGCCTGGACGCACATCGCGTTCCGGGCTCGTTTTTTTGTTTTGCCCGTTCCCTCGCGTTTATGGCGGGTGTTTTTTTGCGACACAACCCCACCAGGCTGAGCCTGGACGCACATCGCGTTCCGGGCTCAGTTTTTTATTTTGCCCGTTCCCTCGCGTTTATGGCGGGTTATCTTTTTGCGATACAATCCCACCAGGCTGAGCCTGGACGCACATCGCGTTCCGGGCTCGTTTTTTGTTTTGCCTTTCCCTCGCGTTTATGGCGGGTATTTTTTTGCAACAGAACCCCACCAGGCCAAACCTGTCAACGCGATGTGCATCCCAGGTTCAGCTTTTCCTTTCACTACTTATACTTGCGCTTGCGCTGGGTTTTTGCAACCTTTTCTACGTTTATCCTCAACAATCCTGGCGAGGATCCTATCATGATAATCGGATTTTATCGTTCCATCACACCCTGGCTGCAAAAAAATCTCTTGAACCGAGAGAACCCGGCATTTGCATTTCTGTCAATACTGGGAAAATAGATTTTTAGTCGATTGGTTAAAAACATTTCGATGTTTCCAAATATACTGAAGATGCTACTTACTTCCAACTCCCTGGCTGCATTTTTCTGACGGTTTCAACTGGGAAAGAAATAACTGCCTATTGTTTATACCAAAGTCTCTTTTAAAAATATACATGTCCATTCTGTAATTTCTGAAAATAATAAAAGGGTGGTATTTATACCACCCTTTTCAAAATGATCTACCGGTCGAAGCGATAAAGGTAAAGGTCCTCCAGGTTAGGTTTGGCCAGGATAA
>CAMMKL010000072.1 GCA_946497265.1 uncultured Clostridia bacterium
GAATCCGGGCGGCTATACTTCATACGCTTCAAAACGTAGCGGCGGAAGGACATTTCATAAATATCTTTTGATAACCAGTTATGAACAAATACCGATTTTAAAAATTCATGTTTTATGAAAACATACAAAATCAATTTCACTAATTGTGTAATAATTTTTTTAAATTTATTTTAACAATAATTGGTACTTTCATCTAATTTATTTTAAAATAGTCCTAAAAATTATAAAATCTATTGTAAATCTCCCCTCTATATCGTATAATTAGGTTCACAATTTGAAATGATTTTTTTATAAGGGGAACGAGAAAAACACAATAGACAAACAATCGGAATTTGTTCTGGCAGGGACTCATCTGCAATCCAAAGAGGACAGAAGCACTGGGAAAATAAGCGTAATTTTGGTATGCGTCTATATGGGGGCAAAAATTTGAATGAGGCGGGAGTGTTGAAGATTGAAGTTTATCACACACGAAGATATCTTGGATTTGGACATCCTTCCAACCCAATGTCTGGAATGGGTGTCGGAAATTATTGAAAGTAAAGAACAATCGGTATTAAAACCAAAAATCAGTATGCCGTTCGAGAACTCGGGTTTTTACAATACGATGCCGGCTATGCTGCCCCATAAGCAAACCGTTGGCGTTAAGGTTGTAAACCGATATGCAAACCGCCGGCCTTCTTTGGATAGCCAGCTACTTTTGTATGACCTTGCTACCGGAAAATTTTTGGCACTTTTAGACGCCAATTACATCACTACCATGCGTACCGGTGCAGTTGCCGCGCATTCCATCCGCTTATTGGCTAAACAGGATTTTTTTGAAATTGGAATGATTGGTCTGGGAAACACCGCGCGCGCCGCCTTCATCATGCTGATGGAAAGTTTCCCGGAACGCAAGTTCCAAGTAAAATTGAAGGCATACAAAGACCAGCACCGGCAATTTATAGAGACGTTTCAAAGATATCAGCCCAGAGTAGAATTTATGGCCTGTGAAACGAATGAGGAAGTAGTGCGGGGCAGTGACGTCATCATTTCTTCCGTAACCTATTCCGACGGAATCCTCTGTCCGGACGATTGCTTCAAAGAAGGCTGTCTAGTGGTTCCAATCCATACCCGTGGTTTCCAAAACTGCGACCTTTTCTTTGACAAGGTGTTTGCAGATGATTACGGGCATGTAAAACACTTTCAATATTTTGACCGTTTCCGCAGCTTTGGGGAGGTTTCCGGAGTTGTTACAAATAAGATAACCGGCCGAGATAATAATACGCAACGTATTTTAGTTTACAATATCGGGATCGCCATCCACGATATTTACTTCGAAAATTTATGAGCTTTACTGTGCCAAAAATCAAGAGGCCAACGAAATTCCTTTAAATCATTTGCAGGAAAAATTTTGGGTTAAATAAGGTCATTGCGGAGGAGGATATGGCATGCAGGCAATTATTCTAGCGGCGGGTATGGGTAGAAGGCTGAAACACTTGACAAGCCGGGTAACCAAATGCATGGTGAAAGTAAACGGCGTAACATTGATTGAAAGGCAGCTTGCTATCCTAGATAAAAGGAAATTAAATAAAATCATCATTGTGGTGGGATATCAGGGAGAAAAATTAAAGAACTATATCTCTTCCCTGCCCATAAAAACCCCGATTGAATTCGTGGAAAATCCATATTACGACAAAACCAACAACATCTATTCCCTGTTTCTGGCAAGAAACCATTTGCTGCAGGATGACACGCTCCTGCTGGAATCCGATCTGATCTTTGAGGAACAAGCCCTTGACCATCTACTTTTAAACCCATACCCCAGTCTTGCCTTGGTCGCCAAATTTGAAAACTGGATGGACGGAACGGTTGTGGTACTGAATCAAGAGGATCGCATCCTGCGCTTTGTCTCGAAAAAGGAATTCCAGTATGACGAGGTGGACTCCTATTACAAAACGGTGAATATCTACAAATTTTCTCGTACTTTTTCCGAAAGCCACTACGTCCCTTTCTTAGAAGCTTACAGCAAAGCTTTGGGGAACAACGAGTACTACGAACAGGTGTTGAAAGTCATCTCCTTGTTGGATAAGCCGGAAATCAAGGCCGAACGCCTGCGAAACGAATCTTGGTATGAAATTGACGACGAACAGGATCTGAAAATTGCCGAAACCATCTTTGCAGAACCGGAAAGTAAACTGGAAAAATTACAGAAATGCTACGGCGGTTATTGGCGCTATCCTAAAATCATGGATTTTTGCTATCTGGTCAATCCCTTTTTTCCGGATAAAAAGCTGATCGATCAACTCAAGAATAATTTTACGAGCCTGTTATGCAGCTATCCCTCCGGCATGGGGGTGAACAGCCTGCTGGCGGCTGAATATTTTGATTTAAAAAAAGAGAATGTCGTAGTTGGAAACGGCGCGGCGGAATTGATCAAATCCTTTTTGTCAACGCTTACCGGCCGGATCGGCGTGATATTCCCTACGTTTGAGGAATATCCAAACCGTTATCAGCCGCAGGATATCGTAGCATTTACCCCTCAAAATCCGGATTTTTCTTATACAGAGGAAGATCTTATCCAATTTTATTCCAATAAGGATATCTCTCTCTTAGTGCTCATCAACCCCGACAACCCTTCGGGAAATTATATCTCTAACAACGGGCTGGCACGTTTGATCCAATGGGCTGCCGAGAAACAGATCTATCTGTTGATTGACGAATCCTTCGTGGATTTTGCGGAAGACTCCGAACCCGTCACCCTGCTTTCCCAAAAAATATTAGAAGAAAACCCGCATTTGATTGTGATGAAAAGTATTTCCAAATCTTACGGTGTTCCCGGCCTGCGCCTCGGCGTGTTGGCAAGCGGAGACCAAACGCTGATTAACAGAATCAAGCAGGATGTATCCATTTGGAATATTAACTCCTTTGCAGAGTACTACATGCAAATTTTTGAAAAACATAAGGCCGACTATATCCAAGCAATGCAGCGTTTTTATGGGGTACGGCGGGAATATGTGGAACAACTGAAGAACATACCCGGGCTGCGCGTCATCCCGTCGCAAGCAAACTACGTGATGTGCGAAGTCCTACACCCCTGCGGCGCCAGAAAGCTGGCGACCGATTTGTTAACTGCTTACAACATCCTTATCAAAGACCTTTCCCTAAAACGCGGGGTCGATCACGGCGAGTATATCCGCATTGCGGTCAAAACGCCCGAAGAAAACGCTGCCATCATCACAGCATTGCGAAACCTTCTGCAATAGTTCCAATATATGATAAAAATCGCCCCAGCTCGATGTAAACAACCGAGCTGGGGCGAAGGTTCTTCCGGTAACCCTATGCTTGGGACCGGCGATTTTTTATCTTGGTAAGCAATTGTTTGATTAGATCGCGGAATGCAAACAGGGTGATCGCCGCGAATACTAAGAAAGCAAGGATATTGACGAGCGTATTGTTGGTCATATAAACCCCAAACGCGGCTCCAAAAAGGATCATAGTAACAACGATCATTTTATAATCCAGCGAAATTGGGATGCTCTTTTTAAGAAGCAACAACCTCATAATGATATTCACCAGAAAACCAAAGAACAGGGCAATATTAGCTGCCTGTATTCCCATGGAGCCGACCAGCGCATGGAAAAGGCCCACATTGACTACCGCCGCCACCAAGGTTGAAGTAAAAATGATGCTTGTCTTTTTTTCTGCACCGAAAATATTCCCCAAAAAAGTGGAATAGATATTGGCAACCGTAGCCAATAAATAAAGCGGTATCAGAGAAAAAGCTGCCTGGTAATCGTTTTTGATAAACCAAGGAAAAACCACCTGTACAACCGGTATTAAAAGCAGCAACCCATACATCAAAAATTTGATATAGTAATTCGACGCAACGGTATACAGCCTGCTTTTGTTTTCTTTTTCATTCCCAAGGGAGTAAACCAATTCCTGCCATGCCATAGAAAAGCAGTTGGATACCAGGCCGATCACATACGTAAATTTGGCAGCCGCACTGTAAATACCGTTGGCCTCCAAACCCAGGATGTTGGAAACTCCCACACGATTATAGCTAGACAAAAACCAAAAACATGCAGTATTTAAAGAAAGAGGCAGGGAAAAAACCACCATCTGTTTGATCATATCTTTATCAAACTGTTTAATAGATAGATGGCGTAAAAGCTGCATTTTGCATTCCATAATTACAACTTGTACAAACAGGCCTAAAATTGCCGCCAAGTAAAGGGAAGTAATCGTCATATCAAATACAAGGATCATAATAATGTTGGAAACAGAGTTCACGATACTCCCCACTATGCCGGAAACGGCAAATATCACATTATAGCCGAACGTGCGCACAATGTAAGAATAACAGGTCTGCAACGCGGTAAACAGGCCATAAAAGAAAATATAAATCAGATAGTCAATCTGTACAATTGCCCCCAGGAGAAACGCCGCTGCAATATAAATCGCCAACGAAGCAGCAAAAATCAACAGCCCGTTGAACAGAGGCTTATATCGGTCTTCGCCCTTGATATAATCAAAGGTAAAGCGCATGATCGCCGACCAGATCTCTAAAAAAATGATGGGGATCAGAATGCTGATATAGGAATAGGAAAGATCAAAATATCCGGATTGTTCGGTCGGGATGTAAGTGGTATATAAAGGCAGCAGAAAGAACGAAACCATCTTCGTCAATACGTTGCCAACAAAATAGATACCGGATGATTTTAAGAACTTAACCAGATTATTCATTCGTTTACCTCACTGTTGGATGGTTCAAATCCGTCCTTCCACCAGGCTGTATATTGATGAAGGGAAACCCTCTGCTCCACCGGAGGGGGTGTCATATAATCTCCAAATAAAGTGGTCAGATAAAGATCCGGATCAGAGGGAACGTTCAGCATATGGCCTTCAAACGGCAGCTTTTTCGTCTGTTCAAAAATGGATCTCGGCACCACATTATTTTGTCCGCCACAGAAACAAATTACTCCTACCTTCTCGCTGTTTTCATATTGATAAGAGCTGGATGTAATCTGATCCAATTCCTGCGCAAGCTTTTGATAGCCATAGTGGTGATAACCGACGTAAATGACCAGTCTTTTGAAAAATCGGAGCGGATTTGCACAAAAGAGGAGCGGCCGGCTGCTCAATTCCAGCCTGCGTATCTTTTTCTGAAGCATCGTTATGTAGGTTTCCTGTTCAGCCTTCTCTTTCGGCAGGCCATCCAAGGGAAACACGTCGATCCATACGCCGCTCATAATATTTTTATCCAAATGCATTTCATGGCCGTCGGTACGGGTATCCACCAATTTAATAAACGGGGCGTTGTAATGCTCGGTATTGCTGTAATGCTGAGCCCTTAAGCAAGGGCCGACGGGATCTTTTTGACATATTTGAAAAAATCTTTCGTAATCTGGCCGCGGCATGACAATGTCAATATCGTCATCCCAGGGGATAAAACCCTGATGCCGCACAGCGCCCAAAAGGGTTCCGGCATACAAAAAATAGCGCAATCCGTTCTTTTCACAATATTCGTGAAATTGCAGGAGGATCTCAAGCTGAAGCCCTTTTATTTCCTCCGTGGTCATCATTTTCATTGCCATTCCCCTTCCAATCAAAAGAATTTCTTTGCAAACAGATAGAATTTAAGCGTAAAACGGTTTTTAATATGAACCTTCAAAAAGGTCACAATCCGTTTTTTCCATTCGCTTTTTGCCTCCATCCAGGTTCCGGTAAATACATGGATGGTAGAGGATTGAAGAGAAGGATTGCAAAGGATGGTATCCGGATACACCCGAATCCCCGTCTCCAAAAGTTGCTCCTTATTGTTCACCTGGCAATGGTACTGCTCAATCAAGATTTCCGACACGCTTTTTGTATTTACCTTTGCCATTTCATCGTTGCGGTCATATTCAAAATCAATATCATCGTAATACTCAAGCATTGTCTTTAAAAACGGATGCCCCTTTTCCGCTCCAAAAACAGCGGTAAACGGATATTGCGGATTTTCAAACCCGACAAACGCTTTATTGGGAAGAAATTGCTCCAGGTTGTCCATGACGATTACGTCGGTATCCAGATAGATCCCCCCGTAGTGATACACGGCATACGCGCGGATATAATCGCTGACATACGCCCATTTCTTCTGTTCATAGGCCTGCTTTACAAACTGATTGGAGCTTATATCAAAGTTGTTTTCGTTCCACTCCATAATCTGATAGCCCTGTAAATGCCGAGCCCATGTTTTCATACAAAGCTTAATATTCTTGGGCTTTTCCTGCCCCCCCACCCAAACATAGTGGATAATCTTGGGAATAGCCATCAGCGGTTCCCTCCCATGGCAACGCGGCCAGCCAACTTTTCTTGATTCCTGGATGTAATGCCCTCAAAGCCGAGCATACTCCAGAAAATCATAGCGCCGATTTGAACTTCAAATATATTAAAGAACAAACCAAACCAACCAATTACAAAACACAAAAACAGTTTAAAGAAACTCTTCCTGTTCTTAACCAAGATCGAGATTAAGAAAGCAAAAAACAGTGCTGTTCCCAGAATGCCGTTTTCTGCGAATAATTTGGCATACTCCAAGTCTGAATAGAAGCCTTGGAACAAACCGTATTGCTCCACAATTGCGGATTCCCGGTTAAGGCTTGCCGCGGAACCGAAGCTTCCAAATCCCGTGCCCCAAATGGGGTGATCCTTCATCACCTGCAAAGAGGTCTTTAACGAAAACAGACGGCCGTCCTGCTGGCTGCTGGTTACAATCTGCTGGTCCGAAGCTTCGTTTAGGCGGTCAACAAAATTCAAATCCAGAGAATTCTGGATGGATGTATTGCCGTGCGACGAAGCGAGGAAATGCTGATAATATTGATTTGCTCCCCAATTCAGCCCGAAATGCAGACAGGCAATAACCACAGCAATAATCACCGCGCTTTTCAGTATTGTTTTGTACAGTTCCTTCAGGCGCTTTCTGTAGATGATAAAAACAAGGAACGCCACCGAGATAACCCCTACCATAATAAGGGAACTGCGCGACATGGTAAGCCAAAGCGCGCCGAAAAAGATACAGTAATACGCTATGTTGGTCTTTTTGTTAAAATAAATACGCGCAATCCACGTAAGGAAAAGGGTAAGCATGATGAAAAGCCCATATGTGTTTGGATTGTAAAACATGCTGTAGACCCTGGAAAAATTAGATGGATAAAGGATTCCGTCCGCAATGCTGCTGGGAAACAAAACCGTTTTACTCGTTACCTTTTCGATGATCCCCAATGCAAACAAAGGAATGTTTACAATTTGAAGGACTTGGACTACCTTCAAAAAATGCTCCTTGCCATACCCAAAGTTGCGAATGACAAAATAAAACAAATAATAGGCGCCGATGCTTCGTACCTGAAAAATATAGGTGCCAAGCCCGTTATGATTCACAAAAACTGTACTGATAAAGGCAACCAATAAAAAAGCAAGAAAGAAAAAATCTTGCAGATAAAACTTATATCGGAACCTAATGTCAATGGAGTACCAGACAAATACCCCAAGGATCAGGATATCGGTAATCATCTTGACGCTTGAGACAGTAAGATCTGCAATTGGATTTCGAAAAGGGATAAAAACGCAAAAGAACAGTAATACGTAAAACGATACTTTTTTTAATCGTTCGCTTGGGACATATTTTTTCATATGCGATGTTGACATTATCGTATCCATAACCTTCTCCTATCAAACCATCTTAATCTTTGAAGTCAACTTTATTCCTGAAAGGAACCGCAGAACTTTTCGACAATGGCATCTGCAATCCGTTTGCTTGCAAAGCCGTCGCCATACGGGTTGGCGGCCTTGCTCATCCGGCCATATTCCGCGGGATCGTCAAGCAGTTCTTTGATCATGGAATAGATCACATCCTCTTTGGTGCCGGCCAACTTCAGCGTTCCCGCTGCAATCCCCTCTGGGCGCTCTGTGGTATCGCGCAAAACAATCACAGGTTTACCAAGCGAAGGCGCCTCCTCCTGGATGCCACCGCTATCGGTCAAAATCAGATACGAACGGGCAAGCAGGTTATGGAATTCCACTACCTCCAACGGCTTTATGAGTTTAATGCGGTCGCAGTCCCCTAAAATCTCGTTTGCGGTATTGACCACCAACGGATTCAAGTGAACCGGATAGACGACTTTCACATCCTCATGTTCTTCTATGACCCGTTTGATCGCCCGGAACATCTGGCGCATGGGTTCCCCTAGATTTTCACGCCGATGGGCGGTCAGTACAATCAGCCGGCTGCCTTGCGCCCACTCGGTAATCTCATCCTTATAATCCTCGCGCACCGTTGTTTGCAGGGCGTCAATCGCCGTATTGCCGGTTACCAGGATGGAATCCGGGTTTTTCCCCTCGCTGAGCAGGTTCTGCCGGCTCTGCTCGGTGGGAGCAAAATTCATATCGGAAATAATACCCACAAATTGCCGGTTAGCCTCTTCCGGGTAAGGCGAGTATTTGTTATAAGTGCGCAGGCCGGCCTCCACATGGCCGATGGATACCTGTTGGTAAAAAGCCGCCAAGGCGCCTGCAAAGGTCGTAGTGGTATCCCCATGCACCAATACAATATCCGGCTGCACTTCTTTGATGACGTCTTCCAATCCTTTTAGCACATGAATGGTGATATCGGAAAGCGTCTGTCCTTGTTTCATGATATTTAAATCGTAATCAGGAACAATGCAGAACGCATGTAGAACCTGATCTAACATTTGCCGGTGTTGAGCGGTCACACAAACAATGCACTCAACTTCTTTACGGGATTTTAATTCTTTTACAAGCGGAGCCATTTTGATCGTTTCCGGGCGAGTCCCAAAAATGGTCATGACTTTTACCTTTTTCATATATTCTCTCCTTATGGATAAGCTGTCTTCTGTACAGATTAAAAGAACCATCAACCAAAATCCAGTAATCCTTTTTCCATTCCTCCTTTCATCGGCCGGATATGTCGGCTATCGTACGCTCTGTTTTCTGATAGTCTTATCTGAAGTATGGCCGCTTATGAAACCATAAAAGCATCACAATAGAATATCAATTTTTAACGGTTCTTTATATTTTAGCATATCCACTTTTCTTTTTCAACGATTTATCCTTTTTCAGCGTTGTGTCGCATACTTCTATCAAAAGATTACCATATTTCGGTGTTCTCGAACGATAACTCCTGATTTGACAAAAAAGATTATTCTGCGCCTACCTTACCCGGCCGTTCCCCCATCAAAAAAACACACCCCGC
>CAMMKL010000073.1 GCA_946497265.1 uncultured Clostridia bacterium
GGAGGTCATCAGGGCCGTCTCTTCACCGCATACAAACGCGCCGGCGCCAAGGCGAAGCTTAATGTCGAAATTGAAGCCGGTATCGAAAATGTTGTCGCCCAACAGACCGTACTCATGCGCCTGGTCCAGCGCAATTTGAAGGCGTTTGACGGCGATGGGATACTCGGCGCGCACATAGATATAACCCTGAGAAGCGCCGATTGCGTAACCGGCAATGGCCATGGCCTCCAGCACCGCATGAGGGTCGCCCTCCAGCACCGAACGGTCCATAAACGCGCCCGGGTCGCCCTCGTCGGCGTTGCAGCAGACGTATTTCTGGTCGGCCTGGTTCGCCGCCGCGAGCGCCCACTTGCGGCCGGTCGGGAAGCCCGCGCCGCCGCGTCCGCGCAGTCCGGACGCCAAAATGACGTCGATTACCTGCTGCGGGGTCATCTCGGTGAGCGCCTTGCCCAGAGCGGCATAACCGTCGCGCGCGATATACTCGTCGATCTGTTCAGGATTGATCACGCCGCAGTTGCGCAGGGCGATTCTTCTTTGTTTTTCATAAAACGGGGTATGGTTCAGGGACTTGATGGTGTCTTCGGCAACCGTCTCCTGATACAGCAAACGGGTGACAATGCGCCCTTTGAGCAGGTGTTCCTCTACAATTTCGGGGACGTCCTCCACCTTGACCATGCTGTAAAAGCAGCCTTCGGGATATACGATCATAATCGGGCCTAACGCGCACAGGCCAAAGCAGCCGGTACGCACCACGTTGACTTCCTTTTCCAGGCCCTTTTCCTGGATTTGCTCTTTTAATTTTTCAATGATGAGTTCGCTGTTCGAGGAGGTACAACCGGTACCGCCGCAGACCAGCACATGGGAACGATACATCCTGTTTCCTCCTTATTATGAATTCGCGCCAATCGTGAACTCGGTGACGACGTTGCCGTTCACAAGATGGTCGTTGACCACCCGGATCGCCTTTTCAGGCGTCATTTTCACATAAGTAACCTTTTCCCCATCGGCGGAAACCACTTCCACCACCGGTTCAAACTGGCAGATGCCGATGCAGCCGGTCTGGGTGACGATCACATTTTTCAGGTTGCGCTTGGTACACTCTTCTACAAACGCGTTGAGCACCGGGCGGGCGCCGGCGGCGATGCCGCAGGTGGCCATGCCGACCTGTACGCGCAGCGCTCCGGTTTTGTCCTCGCGCATAGCGACTTGGTTTTGCACTCTCTCTTTAATTGCTCTGAGTTCCTCTAATGATTTCATTCTATATCGTGCCTCCAAAGATAGTTTCGGTTTGTTCGGCCAAATAAGCGTCGATCCACTCCATGACTTCCGGTGCGTCCAGAGCGACGCCCTCCCCCAATACCCGACGGAGCTCCCGGGTATCCAGGGTAAATTCCTTCCCGTCTTTTGCCCGCCGGAAAAGAAAATCCCGGTCGGGGTTACAGCGGATCAAAAGGCTAATGGTAGAATTGATGTCGCCAAGCGGGATCATATCCACGCTCGTGGTTTGAAATACGGCGGTCAGCCGCGTGCCGGCCCCTAACTCGGATGAGATGGAGAAGCTCCCTCCCGTCTGCTCCGCAGCCATTTTAAACAAGGGTACGCCAAGGCCGACCTTGCGGGTGGTGCGGGTCGTAAAAAAGGGATCGATCACGCTTTTCACCTGTTCCTGCGACATCCCCCGGCCATTATCGATAATGGCAATGGCCATCTGCTTCCCTTGCTCCGTTACGGAGATTTCCGTCAGGGAAGCCCCGGCGGAAAGGGAATTCTGCACGATGTCCATCACATGAAGCGAAAGTTCCCTCATAACCCGTTAATCCTGGTATTTGGCAAGGATCCCTTCGATTTCGTCCGGGACCAGGCGGCCGTACACGTCGTCATTGATGGTAAGTACGGGGGCCAGGCCGCACGCGCCGATGCACCGGCAGGCGGTCAGGGAGAACCTGCCGTCCGGCGTGCATTCCTCGGGTTGGATTCCCAGGATGGAAGTCAGTTTATCGATTAGCGCGCCCGCACCTTTTACATAACAGGCAGTGCCCAGACAGACCGAGATGTTGTATTTGCCCTTGGGCGTAAGGGAGAACTGGGAATAAAAAGTAGCCACCCCGAAGATCTCCTCCAGCGAGACGCCCAGCTTGTCGGCGATAATCTGCTGCACTTCGATCGGCAAATAGCCGTATACGTCCTGTGCCTCCTGCAGGATCGGCATAATCGCGCCCGGGTCGTTTTTGTGTTTTTCAATGATAGCGAGCAGTTGTTCTTCCTGCTCTTTGGTTCCGTTAAACGGAATGTTGCTGATACGCTTTTGCATTTTGGTTCCTCCCTGCGGATGTTTCGATGTGTTCTTCACATGTTAAAATTGTAACAACTTAACAACAAAGTTAGCTTGTGGTCGTGCAACTTATAAAAGTATAGCAACTTTCACAATTGAAATCTATACGAATGTACCAGTATAGCTGTAGAAAAAGAACGTTATTTCTTGTTGATTTGACACAATTTATCAAAATCAAGCTTTGCCCGAAAAGTAAATAAGCTTTACATATAATTTACCAATATGTATCTCTTGCACAGATTATTCCAGATACACTTGTACAGTTAAAATGCTTTTCTCAACCGCCTTTCCACTGGATAAAAATGGAACCGTTAAGTGCCTGCACAAGGCATTCGGGCGAGCACTCCGGCAAGTCGATCCAAGCGCTTGCCTCCGGCATATGTTCCAAGTAATGGGCGTCCGAATCGCGGAGCACGATCATATCCTTTAACATAGGTTGCCTGTCTCGCAGAGAAACCGGGTCTCCCGCCATACTCACCTCTGCGGCGCAAAACCCTGCTTCCGAAGGGAAGTCACCCAGCACAGAGAGCACGCTGTAGGAATCCCGGTCGATATGGGCCGGGAATGCCGCCCCGCCGTACCGGCCGACCGTTTCCACCACGTTGCTGACGCTGATACCGGAAGCGTTGAGCAGCATATGCCCGATCTCCCCCACCTCTTCGTCTTCCGCGTTGAGCAGGAGCTGACGTCCGAATATTTCCGGCCGGTTGGGGATTTTCACCGAACAGGATTCCACATAGCCGGAAAACGCTTCCGCCGCTTCCACGGTTGGAAACAGACAGACCACATGGATTTCCTCACTGGTACACAGCTCCATCCCCGGCACGACGCACAGCCCGTTTCGCCTGCCTGCCTCTACCGCCGCGCGGCAGTTCCCGCAGGTATTGTGGTCGGTTAGAGCAATCATTTCCATGCCGTTTAATAAAGACATGTTGACGATGTTGTTCGGGGTCATATCGTTATCGCCACAGGGCGAGAGGCAGGAATGCAGGTGCAGGTCGTAATGGATGCGGCTCATAAGAGCGCCTGCCCCAGCGCCAGGGCAGTCTGGTAGCTGTTTTTATCCGTCACCAGCACCGGGACGCCTTCCAGTTCAGCCCGCCGGCGGGCATCTTCGTCCAAGGGGGCTTCGTCGGTCAGGATAATGCAGGAGGCGTCCTTGAGGGTAGCTACCGCAATGGCGTTGATGTTGCCCATCACCGTAATCCACGCCTGCCCCTCTTCCAGCCTTCCCATCACCCAGCTCAGCAAATCCCCAACATAACCGCCGCTGATCTCTGTTTGCGCCCCTTCCTCCCCCGCCAAAAAACGAAGAGATAGTTTTTGGGCACATTCTTCCACAGTCATCGGACTATCCCCTTTCTATCAAATATAATCTTTTTTGTTATCCTCGTCTCCCGTTTTCATCTTGTTAAGCGTCCTTTTTCACCTCTTAATCATTTCAATTACCTGCACATACTACGGGCGTCTCCGGTTTCTTCCCTGACTAAGAAAACGTACTCTATTAAGGCCGGATGCGTACAATAGGAAAGGAAGGGAAACATTTAAGGTTCCTCCTCTGTGTGGTGCTTCGGGATAAACCCGCCCATAGAGGACAGGGTGGACGCCATATCCTGGATTTGCTCCCGCAAGACGAAAATGCAGTCGCTTTTGCGCGCTTCACCGCGCACCATATCCTCCGCCAGCGCCCGGCAGGAGGGAGCGCCGCAGGAGCCGCAGTCCAGCCCCGGAAGCTCGGCGCAGATGCGGTCGATCTCCTCCATCATGCGCATGGCTTCCTCCAGATCGTTCGACAGGTTCAGCACGGGGGCGAATTCCAACTCATCCGTCCACATCATCTTGGGAAGGAAATCCTTCTCCAGATGGTTACAGGAAACCGGCAAGTACTTGCGCAGCCTTTGAAGCCTGGCCTTCGCCACATAGGCGTTTTCCACAGTAAGCACGCCGCCCACACAGCCTCCGGAACAGGCGTTCAGTTCTACAAAATCCAGTTCGCGAAGCCGCTCGTCCTCAAGCTCCTCCAACACGCGGATGATGTTCTCCACCCCGTCGGCGGCCAAATACTTTTCATTGAGCAGCGCCGCCGCCTCTCCACCGCTGCCCGCCCAGCTTACCCCGATCAGCCCGGAGCACCCAATCGGCTCTATCTGTTCCAGCTTATCCATGACATGGGAAAGCTTGGGGAAAATCTCACTGATCGAAATCGCCCCGTCCACCCAAGAGCGGCCGCTACCAATGGGCTCCTTAACGTCGGTCACCTTGGCGGCGCACGGGGTTATAAAATAAGCGCCGATTTCCTCCATGGGAAGCCCTGTCTTCTCTACGGCTTCTTTTTTCGCGAGCCTTGCTGTTATCTCCATGGGCGAATCCATCGGCAGCACATGTGCGCATAAGTCCGGGAAACGCACCCGGATCAGGCGAACCACGGCCGGGCAGGCCGAACTGATGACCGGGCGCTGGAGCTTGCCCTCCGCCATCAGGCGGCGGGTCGCTTCGGAAACCAGCTCCGCCCCGCGCGATACTTCAAACACATGATCGAACCCCATCTCTTTCAGGCCGGTCAATACCACGTCGATGTCGTCTAAGTTATTGAATTGGCCGAACAGCGCCGGAGCCGGGATGGCAATTTTATACTTTTTATTCTCTATGATCGAAAGCGGGTCGCTCTTTGCCTTCTTGGCGTGGTGAGGGCAAACCCGGATGCACTCGCCGCAATCGATGCAACGTTCAGAAATAATTTGCGCTTTTCCGTTTCGCACACGGATGGCCTCGGTGGGGCACCGTTTGATACAGTTGGTGCAGCCGCAGCATTTATCCGCGTCCAGCGTAACGGAGTGAAAATAACGCTCCATCGGATTCACCTCATTTTGCCTTTACGGTTAGATACATGGTAGTTCCTTTTCCTACTTCGGTGTCAATGCGCATAGCATCGGTGTACTTTTTGATATTAGGCAACCCCATCCCCGCGCCGAAGCCCAGGGAACGGACGTTGTCCGGCGCAGTGGAATAGCCCTCCTGCATCGCCATCTCCACGTCGGCGATACCGGGGCCTTGGTCGATCAGGGCAATTTCTACCCGGTCGGGATATACTTCCACCTCGGCAACACCGCCTCCCGCGTGGATCACCATATTGATTTCGCCCTCGTACATGGCGATTGCCACCCGGCGGATCGCATCCGGGTTATACCCCAATTGCTTGAGTTTCCTTTTCACCATGCTGGAGGCTTCCCCCGCCCGGGTAAAATCGTCGCCCGGCACTTCGTATTTCATCTTGATGCAGCTCATTCGTTCTCACAGCCTCCCCGCAGCCCGCTCATGTACAGCTTCCCGCAGGCGGTAAACATCCGAAAACGGGTTTTCAGCAGGGTTATATCCATAGCCTGTGCTAAAGAGATCACATTTTCGTCCGGCTCCTTGCCGCGCACAAAGACGATACAGCGCATATCCATCATCTCTGCGGTGCGCACCACCTGGGGGTTCAGAAGCCCGGTCAAAAGGACCGACTGGTCCTTTACAAAGGCCAGTACATCGCTCATCATGTCGCTGCCGCAGGCGGTGCGTACTTCGGCCTCCAAATCGGCCGCTGAAATGATCTCGGCCTCCAGAATGTCAATAATGTCTTTTACCTGCATGGGGATACCTCCTATGTACTGAATTCAAACGGGACGCCGGCGCCCCTATCTGCCAAACCGGCATATTCCTCACAAAGCCGGCGTATCCCATGTTCTTCCAAAATCCTCGATGCTGTTTTGGGACGCCGGTTTTTGCTTATCACTATTATAACATATTACTTTTTATCAGCAAGAACATTTTTGGGCATTTCTACAAATTTCTTCCATTGTTTCCTTTCATTGTCCGTCCATAAAACACATTGCAACAAATTTTAACAAAAGTGTACATGATTTCAACACAGAATCGGTCTTTTTGCTGTGATTTTACAAAGTATTTCATTGACTATCTACACGGATCGTTCTATAATAGGAGCAGTTGCCGTATAAATACTGCGGTGTGTGCCCGCGTCCGGAAGTTACCGGACCGATTATATTTTTGGGAGGTTAACATTTATGAAACGCGTTTATAATTTTTCCGCCGGCCCTTCTATGCTGCCGGAAGCCGTACTGAGAAAGGCCGCCGATGAAATGCTTGATTACCAAGGCAGCGGCCAGTCGGTTATGGAGATGTCCCATCGCTCTAAGGTCTATGATGCGATTATCAAGGAAGCGGAGGCGCTTCTTCGCGAAGTGATGGAAATCCCCGACAATTACAAGGTACTCTTCCTGCAGGGAGGCGCTTCTTCCCAGTTTGCCATGGTTCCCTTAAACCTGATGAACGGGAGCGGCAAGGCCGATTACGTGTTGACCGGCCAGTGGGCCACCAAGGCGCAGAAAGAGGCTGCCCGCTACGGTGAAGTGAACGTCGTAGCTTCTTCCAAGGATAAGACCTTCACCTATATTCCCAAGCTGGACCCCGCAACCTTTACCAAAGATGCGGACTATTTTCATATCTGCATGAACAACACCATCTACGGCACCAAGTACCATACCCTGCCCGAAACCGGGAATGTGCCGCTGGTAGCCGACATTTCCTCCTGCATCCTGTCCGAACCGATCGACGTAAGCAAGTTCGGGCTGCTGTATGCCGGCGCACAAAAAAACATGGGCCCCGCCGGCCTGACCGTCGTCATCATCCGGGAAGACCTTGTCGGCCATGCGCGCGACATTACCCCCACCATGTTCAATTACCAGACCCATGTGGACAACGGCTCCATGTTCAATACCCCGCCCTGCTACGCCATCTACATCGCCAAGCTGGTGCTGGAGTGGATTAAAAGCGAATTCGGCGGACTTGACAAGATGAAGGAATATAATGAAAAGAAGGCTAAGATCCTTTACGATTTCCTGGACGGTTCCAAGCTCTTCAAGGGTACGGTCGTGCCCGAGGACCGCTCCCTGATGAACGTCCCCTTTGTGACCGGCGACAGCGATCTGGACGCTGCATTTGTTAAAGCAGCAGAAGCGGCCGGCTTTGTAAACCTGAAAGGCCATCGCACGGTAGGCGGTATGCGCGCTTCCATTTACAACGCTATGCCCATCGAAGGCGTAGAAAAGCTGGTCGAATTTATGAAGGAATTCGAGGCCAACCATCAATAATTTGAAAAGGTGTGTTACACAATGTATAATGTATTAACCCTGAATAAAATTTCTCCTGTGGGACTAAACCGCTTTGGAGATCAGTACACTTGCGGCGACGCCGTAGGGCAGCCCGATGCTATCCTGGTGCGCTCCGCCTCCATGCACGAAATGGAACTGCCGGAAAACCTTCTCGCGATCGCCCGCGCGGGCGCGGGAGTAAACAACATCCCGGTAGACTCCTGCAGCGAAAAGGGGATTGTGGTATTCAACACTCCCGGTGCAAACGCCAATGCAGTAAAGGAACTGGTGCTCTGCGGCCTGCTGCTTTCCAGCCGTAAAATAGCCGCGGCCATTGACTGGGCCAAGGGTCTTAAGGGCAAGGGCGACGAAGTGGGCAAGCTAGTGGAAAAGGGCAAAAGCTCCTTTGTCGGCCCGGAAATCCAAGGCAAAACATTGGGCGTCATCGGCTTGGGCGCCATCGGCGTACTGGTTGCGAATGCGGCCATCGGCCTGGGCATGGATGTCTACGGTTACGATCCCTATATCTCGGTAGACGGCGCCTGGGGTCTGTCGAGCGCGGTCAACCATGCGCTTTCCCTGGATGAGATCTACGCGAACTGCGATTATATCACCGTCCATGTACCGCTGAACAACGACACCAAAGATATGATCAATGCCGAAAGCATTGCCAAAATGAAGGACGGCGTGCGCGTGCTCAACTATTCCAGAGGCGGCCTGGTAAACAACGCCGATATTATGGAAGCGATCAAATCGGGTAAAGTTGCTTCTTATGTGACCGATTTTCCATCGGACGACGTGCTCTGTGTGGAAAACATTACGGCAATCCCCCATCTGGGTGCTTCCACCCCGGAATCGGAAGACAACTGCGCCCGCATGGCTGCCGACCAACTCAAGGATTTCCTTGAGAACGGCAACATCGTGAACTCTGTAAACCTCCCCTCGGTCTCCATGCCGCGCGCAGGCGATGCTAGAATCTGCGTAATTCACAAGAACGTGCCTAACATGATCTCCCCCATCGCTGCGGCTTTGTCGGAAAACGGCATGAACATTGAGAATATGCAGAGCAAATCCAAAAAGGATTACGCCTACACCATCCTGGACGTGACCGGCCAGGTTTCGGAAGCCGCTATCGCCGCCATCCAGGCCATCGACGGCGTCGTCCGTGTGCGTGTGATTCAATAAACCGATTCCCTAAATTGAAACGCTGCCAACCGGGGCGGAGGGCTTTCCTTCCGTCCCGGTTTTGTGTTATACTGGTTTCCATCGGAACATACGGCGTAAAGGAGCGACCACGTTGAACGCATCGGAAAATTTTTTCCTTTCGGGGCGGGAAGAGGCCTGGCGGATTTTTGAAACCATCCAGCCCTATAAAATATATGGGCGCAACCAGATGATATACTTTCAGGGCGACCTTGCAGAACGGTTTTATTACTTAAAAAGAGGCGGGGTCAAGATTTTTCTCAGCTCGGAAAGCGGCATGGAGAAAACCCTCGCCGTCTTAAAGCCCGGCGACGTATTTGGCGAAGCTGCCTTTTTCGACGGCCTGCCCCGCGTATCCTCCGCCCGCACACTGGAGAAATCGGAGATTGTCTCCATCGACAGGCCCACCCTGCTGGAACATTTCCGCCAACACCCTGATCTGGCCCTCCCTCTGCTGGCGTTTTTGGCCACGCGGGGGCGTATGCGTTCCGCTCCGGTGGAGACCATGACCTTGT
>CAMMKL010000074.1 GCA_946497265.1 uncultured Clostridia bacterium
TGTATCAGGCATCCCTACGTTGGCATTATCCAAATCAGGTTCTCGGTCGAAGGTTATACCTTCCTCTCAGCCTGTAACACAAGCTCCCGTCAATTAAATTATTGAACGTATTATACGCCTAATGCTAAAAAATTGCAAGAGATTTTAGAAATTGATTCAAAAGGTTCCCAATTTAATCAGTTATAGAGGTAGAAATAACCCTGCCGCTATAACTGATTTATAAACAATATCATTATTTGCTATTTCTGTAACTCTTTGGCTGATGTTATTCATCCGAGCAACCCACTCCATTGGATTCTCCGCTTTGGGCGGTTTGGTAACACCCTCCCGTTCCGCCATCTGTTTTACAAGCTGTGAGAACATATTTTCCGTCTGCCGGTCGATTTCAGGAAGAAAGTTGTTCAATTTGCCGTTTATCAGTAGATACAGCGTCTTAGTGGGCGAATATACCGATATAGAAAGAAAAATACCGAGAAAAACTTTTACAGTTCTCCTCGGTATTAACCTTTTTGGTTGTACTTTAGCCGCACCTGATAAGTAGTGTATTTTGACAGGTTTTATTTCCTTGCATGGCCTTCGTTTTTTACACCCTTTTGCAAAAGGCTAAACGGATTCTCCCAAGAAAAATTCCTGCCCGCAGCGGCAGACCTTTTCTATCATAGGATATGGTTTGAGTTCCTTTTCCAAATAAGCGTTCATAGCCTCAGTTTTGTCTCCAAAGTGCATAGGGAACACATGGGAGATATGAACTGCCTCTACAAACGCTTTTATCCCCCACCAGGCGTTGCCCTCCTGCCGGGGGTCGAGCGGCAAAAAAGCGACGTCCAGTTTTGTTCCGCGCAGTTTCTTTAGCTCGTGAAAAAAAGCGTAGCGGTGATGGTCGTTTTCCCGTACCGAAGCTCCCTCCCAATGCCACCAGTTTAGATCACCTGCGTGATAGAGGGTGGTTTTTCCGATACGAAGCAAAAAAGCCACGCCTTCGTCGGTGGAACGTAAAGTCCGCACCTGGATCCCTTCTATGCTATAGGTCTGGTTGCAGGAAACCGCGTGTATGTCCGGCAGTTCCGGGAGAGGGACCCCTTGGTCAACAACATAAACAGGCGCCGAGGTACTATTCGCATATTCCCAGATCCTCGGCTGATAATGGTCGTAATGCGCATGAGAAACAAAGAAAACGGGCTGTTTTCCGGCAGGAAAAGGGGGCAAGTCCCCTTTATAATAATCAAACACGAGAAAATGCCTGGCAAGCTCCACCGTATAGCAACTGTGATAGACATACGTGACCTTCATGAAAACGCCCCCTTTTCAGGCGGTATGCAAGATTCCAAGCGGACTTTGCGGAACTGTTTTCGTCCCAGGAAAAGCAGAAGCCCGCCAATGGCGAAGAGGAGCATTAAGCTCAGTATGCCCACAGATGAGCGGCCGGTTACCCCGCTGAACAGTGCCACCAGCAATGGTCCCATAACCGTGGCAAATTTTCCGAAAATATCATAAAAACCAAAATATTCGTTGGATTTTTCCGGAGGAACAAGCTTTCCAAAAAAGGAACGGGAAAGGGCTTGGATGCCCCCCTGTACGGTGCCCACGAGAAAAGCCATCATCCAAAACAAAATCTGTGACTGGGATATGGCGGAAGCATATACGGCATTTCCACTGTCCATCAGGACCTGCGTATATTGTTCCAGCGAGACGGAGGACGATACGGCGTTTTGCTGTAATGCCTGGGCATAAAGCGCCCGGCTGGTCTGCTCAATGTGGAAACCCATATAAAAACCTACCACGCAGATCAGAAAATAAACGCCGATGGCTATGCCTATCATGCGTACAGCGCCTGTTTTGTTCGCAAAGCGCCCGAACAGGATGGAGCATGGCACGGCTACGATCTGAGTGACCAACAGGGCAATGATCATCCCGGTCGTATCTAAGCCCAAGGTGGAACCATAAGAGGTAGACATATGGATTACCGTCCCCACGCCGTCGATATAACAGAAATAGGCAAGGATAAAAAGGAAAATGGCCTTGTTGTGGTAAATTTCCCCTATTGTCCTGCGGGTATTCCGCAGGGCGGAGCGGACAAGCCGGGAAGGCGGCGTTTGGGTATAATGGGTTTGCCTAACATTTTTCAGCATGGGGATACTGAAAGCCGCCCACCAGATAGAGGTCAGTACGACAGATAGTTTGACGGCGACCGGGTTGGACATACCCATAAAAAGAAGAATGACAATGGATATTACGAAAGGGATGGTACTGCCGCCGATATAGCCCATGGCATAGCCCCAGGCGGAGAGCTTATCCATGCGTTCCTCTGAGGTGACGTCGGTCAGAAAAGAGTCGTAAAATAAGTTGGCGCCCGCGTATCCGATATACGAAACGACATATCCCACCAAAAGCATCTGCCATTGGTCAAAAATTGCCATGACAAGTGTAAATATTACGCCTATAAGAAGAAAAAAGCAAACAGCTTTTTTTTCATTCCCTTATAATCGCCTATCGCCCCCAGAATTGGGGCGCCTATGGCTACCATCAACGTGGCGGCGGAAGTCCCATACCCCCAGTACTGCATTCCCACGTCGGCGCCTCCAAACGCATTGTTGCATACGGCAGTAAAATAGATGGGGAAAATCGCCGCCATTATATTGGTGGCGTATACCGAATTTGCCCAGTCGTAGAGGATCCAACTTCTTTCAGTCTTACTGAATTTTGTCATAGGTTCAGCCATCTTATCATCCCTTTCGTCCGCGCTTGAGAGCGGATTGTTCTTGCTCTTTTATTTTCTCAATTCCAATAGGAAAAGTCAACGAAATTATAAATTTTTCCAGTGCTCCTCAGAAAGGGACAGAGTAACGGATTATTTCCTTTTCTCAAAAAGACTATGTGGGAAAACGATGCCTGTACAAAATGTGGAAAGCCCTGCAACGAAAGGGTTTCCAAAGTTCTCAGGCTTTATTCAGTCGATAGCTCCGCGCCGCTTTCCGAGACCTGTTGGGCCAATGAAAAATTATAGCCTTGCAACAAGAACAAAGGGGACTCAAATGAAATGCATGGCCATCTCTTTGTATTTTTAGGGTACTATTAGTATTTTTTATTATTTATAATACAATAAGTAAAAGTTTTAACGAACGATAGGAGGAAAATAGTTTGGATAAATGCCGTCATAAATCAGAATAGAAATCGATGCTGTATATTAATATTTACCATTGGAAGCTTTTAAAATAGGAACCCGTAAAATCCTTCCTGTTTACAATTAGGCGCATAATTAAAACGAAGGCTTGCCGCCTGTGTTTCACAGACAACAAGCCCTTGCAGTGGAATTCTGTTATGCGAAACGGTCTTATAGTAAATTACGTATATATGGCGTATCATCACCGGACGTTATGAAGGAGAACACGCGGCGAAAGTCCGGCTTTTCTCTGGAGGATTTCAGAAGGAGAAAATGAAGATATTTGTCCTTCTAAAGACTTTGCATAATGCAGTTTTTCATACACAAAAGAACAGCGTACCTAACTTGTAACTATGCATTATCTGAGAAAGGATAGCTGGTTTGGGCGACAAGCTTAGCCGGCGGCTTCAACCCGATTGTTGGAAACGAAAGCTTCATATATTCTGACGATGCTGTTCCAGGAAAGCCGGTCGATTACCCCCGTTGCTTCCAGCCCACTTATGGTTTGGATGTTTTTGGTTACGGCTGCGCAGGCTTCGTCGTTAACGCCGGTAATCTGCATGCTTCCCAGGTTAGTAAAGTATAGTGTAAGTTCAAATAGGATACCCTGAACAGCATATAAACACGGGCTACTACAACCTAAGGGGATAACGGTTTCGCCGGATGGGAAAATACGGATTTGATTCGGTTCTCCTACTGATTCTTCAATGGAATCGAACACATCGATGATTTTGTTCCAGACGGCATTGTCCACAATCCCTGTGATGGGCAGGGCAAATACCGCCTGAAAACTAACGACGGCTTCGCGTGTTTGCTGACCGAAGACGCCGTCCGGGATGACGGAAGGGATTTGTTTGTAATATTGGGAGATCCGGCGCAGAAAGGTTTGCAGGCTTCTGACCGGCTGCCCATATCCGGGATTCCTATATAACATAATAACCTCCGTATTCAAGCGGTATCCCTGCTGCCCATAGAAAGCGTATAGCCGGGATACTGGCGTGGTGAAGTAGTGGTTGCAGAAACCACGTCTTTGTAGGTATTGATGATAGCGTTCCAAACCGTTTCATCCACCTGGCCGGTTACGGCAAGACCAAACAGTTCCTGGTATCGACGTACCGCCTGCACGGTCTGCTCGTCGAAGGTCCCTGTGACCGGGAAAAGAGGAAGGTCGGTATAGGTAAGGGCGATAACGTTCAAATACTGTTGCAATGCGGTAACGGATGGGCCGGAAAGCCCTGCCGACAGCACCACGCCGGGGTACGCCTGAGCCGGGATGCTGGACGCAATATTCGGCAACAGGACTGTATCGACAATTCCCCGGTATTGCCGGTAGATTTCGCCCCAGGTAGTGGGGTCTACGATCCCGGTTTCGGTAAGTTGGTTGTTTCGTTGGAAAGAGAGCACCGCGTTTTTGGTTTGGGCGTCAAAAGTCCCGGTGATGTTGAGAAACGGCTGGTTTTGATAAAATTCGGCCAAAACCGACAACATGAATTGCAGATACCTTATGGTTTCCCCCGTATCTCCTTCGGAGAGCGATTCGGGGTATTCCAGAGGCAATCCAAAATACCGCTGCCCCTCGGATTCCAGTTCCGCAAGCTTTGTGATGCCGACATACAGCATCACCAGCTTATACCAGGTTGCTTTACCGACAATACCGTCCTGAGCAAGGTTAAATATCCCCTGGAAGGTTCTGACGGCGTTCTCGGTGGCTTCATCAAAGGTTCCGGTAACCGGGTTGATTTTTGGAATAAGCGGGTAATCCTGCGACACGCGGTTAAGGCTGGTCTGAATGATAAACACGTCGGGCCCGCTGCTGCCCACACGGAGCGGGGTGCCGGGGTATGACGACCGCACGCCCATCACCGGCGCATCCTGCACCAGCTCAATATTATCCCCATAGTAATACCTCAGTATCTGTACCGAATTATAGCCTTGTTCCGCCAGGTTTTGGCTGCCCCACTGGGAAAGCCCTTCGCAGGTGGTTGTGGTGCCGTTGCAATATTTGGCGGCTAAGGGTTCGGCAAATCCAACACGGCGTATGTAATTATTAAAGATTTCGTCCACAATCCGGCTGATGTTTTCAAAAATATTCCGTCCGTTTTGAAAGCTTTGGTCATAGGCCGTGGAGTTGGTAATATTAAAATTATAGCCCTGGCTGGGATAATACTCCAGATAGACGCGGTTGAGCGCGAACGAAATCTGAGCGTAGATATTGGCCACGATAGCCGATTCTTCCCAGGTAGGGTAAATTTCACTGGAGGCCACGTTTTTGATGTATTCCGGGAAGGCTACGGTTACATTCTGTGCGTTGCTGGCAGGCGGGCCAAGATGGACGGTAATATACTCCGGTACATACGGCGTAACAATCGGCGGCATATGATACCTCCTTCGTTATAATGCGGGCGGGGTGACGGGAAAAACATTCAGGCGCTGATCAAATGCCGCCCCTTCCTCCAGGGGGATCATTTCAATATTCTGTACGCTTGTAGAGCCGTCAAACACCTGGATATCTTTGATTAGCACAGTGTAATAAAGAGGATGGTCCGCTTGCAAGATATAAGAAGCGAACGGTATGGTTTGAGAAGGATGCTGCGACAGACTTCGTTCAGGGGCTTCCAGCGGAATGGGGGTAGTTTTTCCGGATAGGTCGGTGCTTCGATTCCCCAGCAATTGTTTCCCTTCCGGGAGGTCTGTAAAGATAGAAATGGAAGCGCCCTCAATTGGAATTGCTCCGCGAGAGGTATAAACCTGCGCGGTGAGAAAACCGGTGCCCAAAAAAGATCACACCCTTTGTCAGTTGGTTTTTGTACTATTCATATTGCGGGAAATCCGCCATTATGAATACGTTGCGAAAGAGTGGCTCTCGTTTTTATCTTGGTCAAAGGTTGCATTGGGAGGATTTGCAAAGGTGCGTTATAAACCCATCAAAGGATGTTTTCCAATTTAGGGAATTCCGTATCTTTCAAGTGCTCCAATTGGGAATAAGCACGGCCCAATTCGCTTGCCAACTGTGGAAAATCCTCATATTTCAACTGGGGGGCAAGAACGGATAAGGACTGATCCACCTGTTCCAGCTTACTATGCTGTATATAGGTGCAAAGCAGAGCGTAATGCTCCCGCCAAAGCCTCAAAAGTTCTTCACTGTGCTCTTTTGCTTCGTCGAGACGATCACTTTCCAATGCTTGCTGTACCTGCTCGATTTCTCCACGCATGTCGGAAATAATGTGATTGGAAAAGGATAGCCCCGCAATGCTCAAGCCTAAAACCACAACGAGGATAGCGCCCGCGGCCCAGACCCGTTTCATATTCCCGCCTCCTTTTTAATGATGTTGTATTTTTTTGTGCGGTCGGCCGTCATGATAAAGACGTCTTCTGGTTTGACGTGTTCGCCCTGCAGGACGCCTTCCAGCCATTCGTGGGTCAAATTGCATAAGTCCATAGAAAATTCCGAAATAACCCCATCGCTGATGATAACCGTCTCGATTCCGTTGTCGGGCACTACTATACCGAGCATCGAAGCGTCGGGCTGTTGTTTTTCCGGCTTTTTCAAAACGCTGAGCTTGCCGTTTGTCTCCACAATAGCATAGGCGACATCGCTCAAATTATAGACATTCATAAGGCGGAGGTCTTCGGATAGATCTTCTGTGCTCATGCGCAGCCGTTTGAGCTCCTTTTGGTCCACCTTCCCGTCGTTGATTACGATAATCGGCTTTCCACAGACCGAGCGGCGGAATTTGGGGAATTTAATCATCAAAGCTGAGATGATGATTTCACAGGCAACCAGTACGGCGATCGGCAGAAAACCGCTGACCAAGGGCTGCCCGGTATCCTGCATGGGAATGGCGGCAATATCCGATATGAGCAAAGTTACCACCAGCTCGGAAGTTTGCAGTTCGCTGATTTGCCGTTTTCCCATTAGCCGCACAGCCGCAATGATGACTATGTATAATAGGAAAGTACGGATAAAAGAGATAATCATGCATAGCCCACCTTTTCGGTTTCTTCTATGGACTAGCATGGCTTGCGCCGCTCGCTTTTATACTTTTCCTTTCGTGTATATTTTTGACAGATTTGCCCATAGTAGAAATAGTTTGATGACGGAGGTGCAGCATGTTAGAAAAAATACGGAGCCGGCTGCTAAAGGAATTTGCACCGCGGCAGACAAATACGCAGTCCGGGCAAAGCCGGAAGCTGAGCGCATCCCTGCTTGATAATCTGGTTTATTTCCGGCAGGAGTTTGACGGAAGCGTGGATCTGACCATCCGCGAAATGGACGTTGCCGGTACGGCGGGAGCCGTGATCACAATAGAAGGGATGATCAACAAACAGATTTTTGCCACCAGTGTGACGAATCCAATCTTCCAGGCCGACTATGGGGATATGGACGATAGGGAAAAATTTGCCTATTTAAGGGACAGCGTCCTTTCATCTACCGAGCAGGTACAGGTGGTTACTTTTGAAGAAGCCTTTACGCTGGCAATGTCGGGCTTTGCCCTGATCGCGTTGGACGGCGTTGACCATATGTTGGCCATTGGCGTACAGGGTTTTAGTTTTCGGGGCGTATCGGAACCAACCTCCGAGGTGATGCAGCAAGGAAGCCGTGAAGGGTTTGTCGAACCGTTGCGCATCAACATGACGCTCATCCGCCGGAGGATGAAAAACCCGCAGATGAAATTTGAGATGATGCAGGTTGGAAACGTCACCAAAACCGATATTTGCCTTTGCTATCTGCGGGATTCCGTCGCTCCCGAAATGCTCCGCGAGCTTCGTAAGCGCCTGCACCATGTAAATCTGGATACGGTACTTTCAGCCGGATATCTAACCCCTTATTTGGAACAAAAGGGCGACCATTCGCTTTTCAGCAGCATCGGGGTTTCCGAGAGGCCGGACACGGTCTGCGGGAAAATTGCGGAAGGGCGGGTGGCGATCCTGGTGGACGGCGTGCCCAACGTTTTGATTGTGCCGTATCTGTTTGTAGAGTATTTTCAGAACATGGACGATTACTCCACCCGTCCTTATTATGCGACTTTCCTGCGTTGGCTTAAGTACATCGCCTTTATTGTGGCTACCCTGCTGCCGGGAATTTATGTGGCGGTAGGAACCTTTAACCCGGAGATGTTCCCGGATGAACTGCTCAATAAGATAGCGGCGGCGATTGCCTCAACGCCGTTTTCCCTGATGATGGAGGCGCTAGTCATTCATTTTATCTATGAGATCATGCGCGAGGCTGGCCTGCGCCTTCCCAAACCATTGGGGCACGCGGTCAGCATTGTAGGAGCGCTCGTGATTGGGGATACCGCCATCAGCGCTGGCCTGATTGGCGCTACCACCCTGATGGTGCTTGCTTTGACTGCAATCTGTTCGTATGTCATCCCCAATCTTTACGAACCAATCGCCATCCTGCGTCTGGCCTTTATCATTGTGGGCGGCATCATGGGGATGTGGGGGATTATGCTGCTTTTCTCCGTCGTGCTGGTAAACCTGTGTGCCAAAGAGAATTTTAAAGTACCTTTTACCGCTCCGGTTTCGCCGTTCAGCTTCTTTGGCATGCGCGATGTGATCATCCGCGCGGGTTGGCGTACCCTGAGCCGCCGGAAAAACTCGGTTCAAAATATGCCGGGTTCCCATTTAGGGAAGGAGAAGGATCAATGGAACAAAGACAAGTAATTACCGTCCCTCAGTTATTTGGGATTTTATTCATCAGCCGCATGATTGTCAACATCACGTACAACCCCTTTATTGCCTCAACGGGGGAAGTATCCGACCATGTTTTGTCGGCGGCCGCTACTTTTTTCATCACTTTTTTGCTGGTCCTTCCCCTCTGGTTTTTATATCGGAAAGACCCTTCCTGCAATATCATGGATCATTCCACGTTCCTGATGGGCAAGGCTGCGGTGGTCGTGGCCTTTGTATATGTTCTCTATTTTGTGGTAGCGGGTTGCTATATCCTATCCTTTTTTGATACTTTTGTCGCAAATGTGATGAGTCCCAAAACCTCGCTGT
>CAMMKL010000075.1 GCA_946497265.1 uncultured Clostridia bacterium
AAGCACGTTTTTTTGTAGGATCATTCCAACCGCATCCCTCAAAACCGAAAGGTCGTACTCCCTGACGTCCCGTCCGCCCACCTTGACGCAGCCTTGGGTAACGTCGTACAATCGTGGAATAAGCTGCACCAACGTGCTTTTTGCAGAGCCGGTACCTCCCAAAATACCTATGGTCTGCCCAGCTTTCAAACGCAGGGTTACGTTGGATAACGCATATTCCTGCGCTTCTGTACGATATTTAAACGACACGTTTTCAAATTCCACACTTCCATCCAGAACCTCTTTTACTGCATTTTCAGGAGAAGTCAGGACGATGCGCTCATCCAAAACTTCGCTGATACGGTGCGCGCTGGCCAAAGAGCGTGTCAAAAGCAAAAATACATTGGCAATCATCATCAAAGAATTCATAACCTGTAAAACATAACTTAAAAAGCCTGTCAAATCTCCAACATGGAGAGAGGAATCCAGAATCATATTCCCGCCAAACCATAAAATGAGAACGATGGCGGTATACATTACAAATTGAAACGCCGGAAGATTCAGTACTGCAAAATGAAAGGTCGTCCGGCTGGTATTCATTAAATCCAGGTTTACTTCCTGAAATTTATCTTCCTGATATTTGCCTCTGACAAAGGCTTTCACGGCGCGGATTGCCGTAAGCCCTTCCTGCACGACATTATTGAGCCGGTCTACCACCTTCTGCATACGGCTATACATCGGCCCGACTTTGCGAACAATAAAGAACAAGACGATCCCAAGCACAGGCGCACAGAACACAAATACAAAGGCGAGCTCCGGATTCATCCAAAACGACAAAGCGACACCCATAATCAGCATAACCGGACCGCGGACCAACGGGCGAAAACCACCGTTAATGGCATTTTGCAAAACCGTCACATCGGTGGTCATCCGCGTAATCAAAGACGAGGTATCAAAATGATCCAGGTTGGAAAAAGAATAATTCTGGACGCGCTCGTACTGTGCTTCGCGGATCTGAGCACCCCATCCATATGCCGTACGGGCGGCAAAGTGAGCGTAAAGTAGCCCGGTAATTAGTGCCAATATTGCGCAGATGCCCATTTGTAAGCCTTTTGTAAGAATATAAGAGACGTCCCGATTGGCCACGCCGACATCGATCAGGTCGGCTATCAATACCGGGATGAACAACTCAAAACAAGTTTCCACCAGCACCAAAAATGCACCGATGACCATATCTTTGCGGTAAGGGCCCATATATCTCAGCAACCGTTTTATATCCCGCACGATGCTTCCCCCTTCCCGGTTTGGAAGTTCAGATAAGCGCGAGAGAGAAAATCTGCAAAACGTTCCCGTTCTTCCAGGGTAAAGCCCTCCAGCATAATGCCCTCCATCTTCTTGTAATTCTCCCGCCAGATTTTTGCATATTGCGCCCCACGTTCGGTAAGCTCAATAAAATCACTGCGCCGGCTTTCCTGATTCGTTTTGCGAACTACAAATCCACCTTTTTCCATCGTACACAGCATCCGGGATACCGCGGCGGGGTCAATGGCAAAATACTCCGCCAGTTCCCGCTGGCTACAGGGCCCCTGGCCTTCCAAATAAACCAAAAGCTTCGGCTGGCCCGCTCCTAAACCGGATTCTCCTAAAAACGACCGAAGATAACCTCGCTCTGCATGCACCGTGCGATACAGCAGCATATGAAATGTATCCTCCATCAGCCCCCACCCCTTGAGTAGATTGATATATCAACAATTGATATATCAATTATACTACCGTGGTTACAATTGTCAATGGAGCATCGTCATTTCCCTTACGCCATTTTGATCCAGGGAAAACCGAAAACATTGTTACAAAGCACGAATGATGCACAAAGGAAGACCGTACCATGGATTAAGCAAGCCGGACGACCCCTAAAGTATTGAAAGTCAAGCCCGATTTGCAATCTTAATCATGACTTGTGTGACGTATTCCTTTTCACCAGCAATCATAAAATCGTTCAGTTCTTGTTCAAAGGCATACCCAGTAAGTTTCAGTTGATGTGAACAGGCATAGTCCAGCATCTTAGCGTATAACTCTGGTAGCCTGTCCCACTTACCTTTCAAATAACCGCATAGATATGTTCCCTTGGGTTTTAGCATTACATGGCCCTGTTTTTCGTGTTCAGTCGCTAAGGCATATAGGCCGTCGTAACTTTCAAATTTTTTTGTTTGTATTTTCTCCAAAGAGATATAGCTTCCAACGCCGTCCCGATACTGTTCGGGCGGCCAGATGCTTTGAATATATTGAAAGACTTTTATTACATCATCTTCTTCAAATTCATAGGGTACGGTTAATAGATATTCTTCTTTGAAATCGTCTATTTTTATGCTCATATCGTTGATTTGCCGACAAAGGAGAAGATGTTCCTTTTTTTGGGCTAGAACAGATTTGACCTTTTTTAACTTCCTGATTTCCATATCAATTTCCTTTTGTTTACAGGATACCGTCTCAAGAAATCTCTGTTCATGGAACGCATGAACAAATTCCCGGATTTCTGCAATGCTCAGATTGATTTCTTTCAACATTCGGATGTATTCAAAATCTAAGCTTTGTGAATACTCATAGTATCTATATCCATTTTTGCCTCTATATCGTGGAGAAAATAAACCAATGTTGTCATAATAATGCAATGTTCTCTTGTTTACCTTGTGCAATTTTGCAAATTGTGCCGTCGTGAGTTTTAATGTATTTTTGTTCATAAAAAACCTCCTTGACTTTACATCTGCTGTATCGTTTAAGCTTAGTATATACTAAACAAATGGAAAGGAAAAGGCAACAGATGGAAAACAAAGTAGTATTAAGAGAACTAGAGAACAAAGATTTACCTGCATTGGAGGATGTGATACGCAAAACATGGAACTATGATAAATTCGCAACTCCTAAAACTGCGGAGAAACTGGCAAAGGTCTATCTGGCAACGTGCCTTACAAACCAAACTTATACATGTGTGGCAGAAATCAATGGTATTCCAGCCGGATTGATTTTAGGGAAGAACATAGAAAAACATCGATGCCCAATAAAATACCGTCTACGTCAAATATCGGCATTGTGCAGCATGCTGATCTCAAAGGAAGGACGAGGAATTCTAAATTTTTATAAAAATGTTGACGATATAGATAATACACTTTTAAAACAATGCGATAAGGATTATAAAGGGGAAATTGCCCTCTTTGCAATTTCTCCAGAATATAGAGGTCTGGGAATTGGAAAGGAGTTATTCCAATCCCTATTAGCTTATATGAAAAGGGAAAGCGTAAAAGAATTTTATCTTTATACAGATACGAGTTGCAATTTTGGCTTTTATGAACATCAAGGCATGGTTCGTCAACAGCAATACAAACATCTCATCAACATAAAAGGACAAAAAGGCGAGCTGGAATTTTATCTTTATGATATGACTGTATAACGCCAATCTTTTTATCGTCCGAATTTTCACTTTGCTCTGTGAAATGTGATGTTAACCTATGTGAAAAAGGGAGATACGCAATTTTGTGTATCCCCCCACTCATCCAGTGTCATAGCAAGATCCATCCATCTGTAAAAAATCCAGTGGTATATGCTGTTAGATACCGTATGATACGGATTAACAGACTCCTAAAAAAAACGGAGTTGTTCCGTACTTGTATATTTTTTATCCGGCATAGCTCTGCTTTTTTGTAAGGCGTCTTGAGGAATTTCCGACAGAAACGATGACGGTTCCTGCGAAGCCGATAAAACTAATTTTTCCTGTGCCCGGGTGATCCCTACATAGAAAAGCCGTCTTTCTTCCTCTACATCTGTTATACGGCCGGGCATGTCCAATGGCAACAAACCCTTGCGAACCCCACAAAGGAATACACAGGGGAATTCCAAACCCTTTGCGGCATGCAGCGTCATCAGGGAAACTGTGTCGGAAGAATAGGCACGGCTGGAACTTCGTGCGATATCGCTTTCTTGCCCTAAGGTCAGATTTTCCAGGAATTCCGCCATACAACCGTGAAATACCGCCATATGAAGCAGTTTATCCAGGTTTGGCTGTTGCGTTAAACCGCTTTCTTTTACAAAATCCGCCAGCAATTTTTGCGGCTTGTTTTTGGTAACTCTTGGTAAAAAAACATTGATCAATTCCGCACATTTTATTAGCGACGGCTCTTTCGCAAACGGATCGATGCATTCCTTAATCATTGTTTCGAGCGGTTTAATGTTTTCGCCACGCTCGGCCAAGGAGCGTAGCAAACGACCGGCAGCCTCTTCGGGGCAATGCAATACAGCCTTCAGACAAATACGCAGAGAAAGAATATCCCGAGGATTCAGCAAAAAACGGAAGAATCCCAGCACCCCGCGCACCTGCGGATCGGAGAGCAAACTTTCCCTCCCGACCACTACATAAGGTATTCCTTCCGTTCGAAGGCACTTTTCTAACACATGGGCTTGTCTATGGGTACGATAAAGAACAGCTATGTCGGAAAACCCTTTGACCCGCCCTTGCACATCCTGATTTTGGGCGTCCAGCATGTCAATGCCTCCTACTAGGCGATTGATTTCCTTGGCGATCCAAACGGCTTCTGAGAAATCGTCTATGGCCGTACACAAGCGCACTTTCTCTCCGTTTGCCCTCTTGGCATCCAAAAGGCGGCCGCCGGGCAGGGCGGCGGAGTTATGAGCGATAACGGGCAAGGCACACTGCAAAATCTCTGGGATAGAGCGATAGTTTTGTACCAAGCGGATTTCACGAAGCCCCGGATAGTCCAAAGCAAACCGCGCAAAACAGTTGGCATTCGAACCGCGAAATCCATAAATGGCTTGGTCTGGATCTCCAATGACAAATATGCTTTTATTCTTTTGGCTCCATGCACGGATCAAGCGGTATTGCACATCGTTAATGTCCTGCAATTCATCAACCAGCAGATAAGAAAAAGCCTTTGTGTAGGGAGCAAGGGCGGTTCCTTCCTCAAACCAGGTGAGTGTCTGCAAAAGCAGGTCGTCAAAATCCAAAACGCCGTATTCCTTTAACCGGGCTTGATAACGCGCAAACATTTCTTCGGAAAACGTTGTCTCCCCGTCACGATTTAAATGATTTTTCCGTCTGGATATTTCGTGCAGCAATTTTTGTGGGGAACCTTTTTCGCCCGTTTCGTGCAGGATATCCTCAGCAATTAGCAAAGCTTCGTAATCTTCCAGGAGGGTAATAGGGCCGTCCCGCTTCGTCAAAAGCTGCAGGCAGATTGCATGGAACGTCCCAATCCTCATACCGCGTACCGCATGCTTTGACCCCAGCTCTTTCTGTAACCGTTCCCGCATCTCTGCCGCCGCCTTGTTCGTAAAGGTAACTGCGGTGATTTCCGAAGGCTTTACGCCCCGTTCCTTTATTAGATAAACGATTCGGGAGACAAGCGTTCTCGTTTTTCCGGTTCCTGGTCCTGCAATCACCGCAACCGCCCGCTCGAAAGCCGTTACCGCCTCCTTCTGTTCTTGATTGAGCCCTGTAAGGAGTGGCGCTGGATTACTCAGAGACAAAGCGGGTGCAGAGGGCCCATTTACAGGGTCCGGAGCAGACGGCGTTGCCGGAAGATTGGCCTTTTTCCGGCAGGCAGGGGCTGTTTTTTTCTCACACGGCTGCACGCCAAAAAAGGAAACCTGACCGGCCAACGCGCCGATCTCTTCCGCGCTCAACAAATGGATCTTCCCATACTCCCCATCGTAGCCCGGCAGGATTTCCACTTGGCCGCACCGCATCCGACGGATGCCTTCCGCTACTAATAGGCCCGCCTCCCGCTCAATCTCAGAAAGCGGCGCCTCCCGCAGGATATAAAACTCAGGCCCTAAAGCATGAAGCATTTCTTCATAACGCCGTTTCGCCTTAATGCTGGCCGACGATACGCCCATACAGGCTGCGATTACCTCCGGCAGCGGGATCAGGCTTTCGTACGGCCGCCCGTTGGGAGGGCGGTATCCTTCGGGGCGGTCGGCCAGGCTTTCTACCCGATGCAGAACCCCCACCGTAATCTTTTTACCGCATACCGGGCATTTTCCGCCTGCTTCTACCGTTTCGGAAGGAGTAAGGCAAAGTTTACAGTTTCGATGGCCGTCAAAATGATACTTTCCTTCTTCCGGGAAAAATTCGATCGTACCGGCAAACGACTCCCCATCCCGGTCGGTAAGAGCCGAACAAAGGGCGGGATAGGAACATTGCGTATGCAAGATGTTCGCTTCCCGGCCAAGCTTGGCGGGTGAATGTGCGTCCGAATTGGATACCAGCGTGTATCCGTCCAGAGCGGAAAGCCTCCAATTCATAGAAGGATCGGAAGAAAGCCCTGTTTCCAGAGCATGTATGTAGGGCGTCATATCCCCAAAGCACTCCTCTATGGTGTCAAACCCGGAAAAAGCCCCAAACAGGGAAAAATGCGGCGTCCAAATGTGTGCAGGGATGAAGATCGCCTGCGGGCAACAGTCCAGTGTAATTTCCAGCAGATCCCGGCTATCAAGGCCCAGGATAGGGCGGCCGTCAGAGTGAAGGTTCCCTATTGCTTCCAGCCTTAAAGAAAGGCGCTCGGCAGCCTCCAGGTTGGGCAGCAAAATCACGTTGTGCACCTTTCGTACCCGGCCGTTTTTCTTATATATCGAACTGATTTCACCTGATAAGACAAAGCGCGGACGTTCTTCTCGCCCTGCCAACCGCTCTGAAAAGCGGAATTCGTCTTTTAATTCATACAGGCCTTCTTCGGCAGGCTGTAATTTTTCTTTTAATTCTTTCCGCCAGGCCGGATGGGTAAAATCCCCAGTGCCTAACAGTCCAATCCCTTTCCGCCGTGCCCAAAGATCCAAATATTCCGGGATGCAATCCTTGCTGGTGGCCCTGGAATAGCTGGAATGAATATGTAAATCCGCAATAAACATGGCAAATCTCCGCCTTTTTTCATAGTTCGTATAGCTTCACAAAGATATAGCGATACGGCTCCTCTATCATATCCCTTTTTTCATTTTGATGCAAGAAAACGAACGAATTTTGTCGGTAACAGGAGCGCAAAAAGACGTTGTACCTGTAAAGATACAACGCCTTTTCCGCTAGTGAGAATCTGCTGTAGCGACTGTCTCGTTGTCACGGAACAACAGGGAAATGCACCATATCGCGGCCAACGCTACCAGCGTATAGATGATCCGGCTAACAAGCGCACCCTGCCCGCCGAAAATCCAAGCCACAATATCGAATTGGAAGATTCCAATGGAACCCCAGTTGATTCCGCCGATGATAACTAAAATCAGCGCAAGCTTGTCTAGCATTGCGTTCCCTCCTTTGAACAGAAGATTCCGCCAACGCTAGTTTTGACCTTAACGGTTTAAATTATGCGGTGGTTTATACTGTTCCTCCAGGAATTTACTAAAAATTTGAATATGGATCTCCTCATCCAACACGATACGGCTTAAAACCGCGCGCACGCACTCGTCTTTTATTTTTGCCATCTGTTTTTGATAATGATCGATGGCCGTTCGCTCCATGACGATATTGTTTTTCATACAGGTGGATATCGCGCCCTGATATTGAACCATTCCGCCATTCCACGCAACGTTCCGGTTATTCTGTGCGACAGAATAAATCGGAACGCCGCCTAACAGCAAAATCAATTTGCCAATCATATCCAAATGCCGCATTTCCACCACCGCAATCCGGCGCATCGTTTCGGCAATCTGAGGATAAGAGGCTTCCAATATCCAGCTTTGATAAATATACTGTGCTAATGAAGTAAATTCGCTGTGCGAAGAAGCCAGGTCATAGCGCAAAAGCTGTGCGTATTGACGGTTGGATGCCTCAACCGTTACCGGCGGATAGGGTGTTGGGGAAGCAACCTCAATTTTTTGCTCCTGTGGAACCGGTTTGGCGGGGGTTGGGTTGATATGTATCCGATTTTTTTCCAAAGAAAACGCCTCCCATCTCATTGCATATCCCATTTATATGCAAAAAAAGGATAGGCTTATTCCTTTCGCCTGGATTTCGATTTCCCTTCTTCCGCCGAAGGATTGCATTCCTCTAAGATAACCTTTATACTCGCACCGCTCGCTTCCAATAAGGAGGGATGCAAACCGGACGTTTTTCCCCTCTTATCCAGCCATACCGTTTTCGTTATTCCAAAAATATTGTATCTGCCAATCGGAAAGATTTTCAGAAAAATGTTTTTTCGCTAGCAACAAATATTCAGTATCGTTTGCAATTTGAAATAAAAACGCTCTAGCTTCAAATTCTTTGCGGCTTTGCGGCAGGTCACTTGTCCGAAAGGTTTTTCGCAATTCAGAAAGATCCGCAAGCAGTGCCTGTGCGTTGTTGTATTCGTGAAATGTTCTAGCTGTATTTTGCAAAAAGCGTACAATGTGCTCCGCTTGAGATGGAATCCACTGCATGCGTATGGCGTTTTCATAGATCCTTTTTAATAATTCGCATTGCCCTCGGCGCATCTCTAAATACTCCACATAGTATCGCATATCAACGGCCAGAGTGTTGTTCATATTTTGATACGCCTGGTCCAGGCCTTTCTCCAGGTCTATGTGAAGGGCAGTAAAATGTGCCTCCAGATCTTTTTTCCCTTTTCCGGAAAGGATATTCGCAATATCCAGCAGCAACGCACGCAGGCTGTTATCAATTTTATTTTGATAGGCCCGAATGCCCTCTAAGTTTCGGGGCATATACAGATTAATCAAAACCGCGATAGACACCCCTATACACAACAGCATAAATTCATTTACCATAAGGGGAAACGTAAAGCTTCGGGCCGACCACACATGCAGGATCAGCACCGTATTCATGGAAATCGCCACTTCGAACTTGATTAGATAACACAAAAAGGTATACACGAAAAGAAACAACCCGAACGAAAACAAATGATACCCCAGAAACCGAAAAAGGATATAGGCTACTGTTATTGCAATAAAAAATGCCAGGATCCGTTTACCAGCAATGCGGAGCGTTTCTTTTTTTGTGTTTTGAATGCTTAACAATGTGATAATTCCCGCAGAAGTAGCATATTGCAATCCTATCAGATTAGCAAGCAAGACTGCAAGGCTGC
>CAMMKL010000076.1 GCA_946497265.1 uncultured Clostridia bacterium
CTCCGCTTGGGACAAAATACGCCTAGAGGCCCCCTATCATAACCTGACCAACGGCGGGCACATCTCCTATGTAGAGCTGGGCGGCGACCCTTCGGAAAATCTGGAAGCCTTTGAACAGATTGTGCGCTGCATGAAGGAAAGCGGCATCGGCTACGGCTCCATCAATCATCCGGTAGACCGCGACCCGGTGTGCGGTTACACCGGCATTATTGGGGACGTGTGCCCCCGCTGCGGCCGTCATGAAGGGGAAGGCGTAGACCCGGAGGTATTGCGGAAACTGGGCACCTACCCCAAAGATGTACGCTGCTGCGACGAAAACCGGTTGGAGGACGACGACAAGCTCCCAAACGGGCTTTGATCATAAAAAACATGTACTGTAAAAGGAGGATTCTACCATGAACGAAACCAGAAGACTGGTCGGCGAAGGCGTCGGCTTTGAGCGTATCCGCAGGATTACCGGATATCTCGTCGGTACGTTAGACCGTTTCAATAACGCGAAAGCCGCCGAAGTAAAGGACCGTGTAAAGCATTCCCTGGGTACCGGCAAAGGTGATATGGAGCACATCTAATCGCTTCGTCTCATAACCGGATGAAAGCTAAGGGCGGAGTCCTTCTCCGTCCTTTTTCATGCCCTTTTATCCTTGTTCACAAGGAATGTATCGAATATAGCAGGAGGAAGCAAACAATGTCTACCAAATTACGGCTGGCCGGCGTGATCCGGGAATCCATTGTGGACGGGCCCGGCATCCGGCTCGTGGTCTTCTCCCAAGGTTGCCCCCACCACTGCCCGGAATGCCAAAACCCCGAAACGCACGACCCAAACGGCGGCTACGATACCACGGTGGAAAACATTCTGGCTGCCGTCCGGGAAAACCCCATTTTGCAAGGCGTTACCCTGTCGGGCGGCGATCCCTTCGTTCAGGCTCCGCCGTTGGCGGTACTGGCCGCCGAGGTGCGTAAGCTGGGGCTGAACGTCATCACTTATACCGGTTATACCATTGAACAGCTTTTGGCCGGGCTTGATACCCATCCGGGCTGGCGGGAACTATTGGAACAGACCGATACCTTGGTGGACGGGCCATTTTTAGTGGAGCAGAAGTCCCTATCCCTGCGCTTCCGAGGTTCTCGGAACCAAAGGGTCATTGATCCGGCAGCCTCTTTGCAAGCCGGCAAAGCTATCGAGAAGGATTTTTGACTGATACTCAGGAGAGCACACGTGGTTCCGTGTCTCTCCTGTTTTCTGTAAAACGGCTATTTGTTCTTTTCAATCTTAAATGGCCGTATCCTAGTAATCTTTCCTTTTTATTTTTAAAATAATTCCTTTCTTATAAGTTATAACATTCCATACACGCCCAAAGCGTCGATTTGAATGGTATTCAAAATGCAATGATTCTTTTCCCAATATATAAATTGTGGTAAAAATCCCCTCTGCTTTCCCTCCCTAACTACCCTTCTATAACAAGTACATCAGAAATGCACTACAAATGTAACGAGATAAGCTGTTTTTACAATTACCGTGTTGTCGATAGGAAGATAGGTTTACTATAGTAGGGTGGTTATATGAAACCGCAACACCAAAATGTATTTATAAAATAGGTTTCAACATCTCTTATTTTAGGAAAGAGATATGACGCAACAAAAACCGGCCGACATCAACGGCATTAGCCGTAACCACTTACAACGGATAAAGAGGTTCTGCCCCTTCTCTTGATACAATCATGGATATTGTGGCCGTTTTACCGATCCTCGTTTATAAAATCTTTGAATTTCGTTGACTGATAGAAGTAGGATAGCATGGAATCTATGAATGTTTTTATAGCTTCCGCTTGTAGAAAAACCTTGCACAAAAGGAGACTTGAAAGTTCTGCCTGCCTTTCTTAAAGGCGGCGGTTTCAGAAGGCAGCGCGCCTTTGCCCGCTCCCCACAGAGAGCGAAATGCTAGACTTCCAAGGCTCAGGAGCAATAGCGACATATGAAAAACAGAAAAAGGCCCTTGCAGAACGGATCGATCTCCGCTTGCGAGGGCCCTTTTAACCTATTCAGGAATCAGTCGCTGCTAAAAGGCAGCAGAGCGAGGTGACGGGCGCGCTTGATGGCGACAGTCAACTCACGCTGATGATGTGCGCAGGTGCCGGTGACACGACGGGGCAGAATCTTAGCCCGCTCGGAAATATAGCGGCGCAGCCTTGCAACATCCTTATAGTCAATGGTTTCTACCTTATCCACACAGAAACCGCAAACCTTCCTGCGGCCTTTCCGGCCACGGCGGTTGTCTCTTTCATTTCTTTCAGCCATGAATATATCCTCCTTTTTTAAATGTCAGTACAATCGTCAGAATGGAAAACGCTGCGAAAATTAGAAAGGCAGATCGTCATCAGACGGCATCTCCTGAAAATCTTCTGTATTTCCGCTTGCATAGGCGACAGGCTGCTCGTTTTCCGGCCTTGCTGCTACACCAGCCTGCTGATACCCACCACCGGACTGATAACCTGCATTCTGGTACCCACCGGGTTGGCTGTAGGAATCGCGCTTCGGTTCGGCAAAATGGACGTTATCCGCCACAATTTCAAACGCCTTGCGCTTATTGCCGTCTTTGTCGGTGTAGGTACGGGTCTGAATGGAACCCTGTACCGCTACGAGCTGGCCTTTCCGGAAATAACGGGAAACAAACTCCGCAGTGTTACGCCAGGCGACAATATCGATAAAATCCACCTGACGTTCGGCACCGGCCTTTACATAGGAACGGTCACAAGCCAAAGTAAAGCTGGTTACCGCCACATTGTTGGGGGTATGTCGAAGCTCGGGGTCGGCGGTAAGCCTTCCCATTAAAATTGCCGTGTTGAGCATTCAAATCACCCTTCCTTTAGTTTTCCTTCTTGACGATGAGAGAACGAAGGATACCATCGGTAATCTTATAGATACGGTCCAATTCCGCCGGGAAAGCGGCGTCGCTCTTGAAGTTGTACAGCACGTAATACGCCTCTGTCTCCTTGTTGATCATATAGGCGAGCCTGCGCTTACCCCATTCGTCAACACCTTCCAGAGTTGCGTTGGCCTCAATCAGATCCTTGAACTTCTGAACCATAGCCGTTACGCCTTCGTCACCCAATTTCATAGAGATGACGACAACCGTTTCATAAGAATTCTGGATTTTTTCCATTTCTTTGCACCTCCTTTTGGACATTAAGGCCCCGGGCTAAACCCGGAGCAAGGATGTTGAGCCGCCGCAATAATCGTTACGACGGTAACAGATTTATTATAGCCACACACTTGCCCTATGTCAAGGATTTTTCTTAAAATAAGCCCCTTGGGTTGTAGATAATCATGACGTGCGGCAAAGGAAAACCGGAAACAGGAAAAACTTGAGCTAAGAAAACCCACGACCTGGGCCCCTATCCTCTTTCCCTTATCGTCAACACTTTTTTTACAAACCTGATTTTGCTGGATTAGATGAAAACTCAAAATTTCAAAACGACATGATACTTTACTGGTATCAAATATGTAAATCAAGAATGAATAGGCCTAACGGGAAGAAAACAAAAAGATACAAAGTATCCCCTGCTTTACCACAAAGCAGGGGATATCCCTTGTAAAAAATGTAATTTTACTATTTATTTTCAATCGTCTGGTTGCGCACAGCGGTCGGTAAAAGGATGGCTATGCCCGCAATCCGTTTCATACGGATCAATCACTTTTTGGGTAGTCGCGCTTCCATCGGGAAACTGAACGGTGATAATCAAAGTGATTAACTCTTCGCTTCCTCGATCTTTGACAAATGCAGTATTGCCGCTATAAGTAATTTCCGGGACGGAGCCATAATTGGTGATTTCCTGAATATCGGTAATGGTCGCATCCACAGGCGCGGTAATATAGAATCTGCCTTTCCGGTATCCTCCATGACAATAATTGTGAGCTTCCACCGAGACAAGATCCCCAATCGCGGAACGCTGCGAAATACTTTGCCCAGCTGATTCTGTTGGGATGGGAGCTGCGGAAGCACTTACGGCTCCCCCAGCAAGCAAGGCTGCGCACAATAAGGCGGATAAGATACGCTTTGTAAATTTTTTCATCATTTTAAACCCTCCATTTTTTTAAAATTTTTCAATTAAAATCACAAATTAACAAAAATTTTGTTGCAATCATATTATATCACACAGTTTATAGAAAATAAAGCATTAATATATTGATTTTAACAAAAATAAAGTTTAAAATTTAGCACAAGATTCAATTTGTTTTTATTATGATAAAATATAATAATTTTATTTTCAAGTTACTATAATTCTTCACTAATTCAATATAATGAAAGCAATGATTTAAGAAAGCTACTGTTTAATCTTAGTATAAGCAAAACCACCCCTTGCCTAAACAGCAAGGGGTGGTTTTGCAGTGGTATGGATTACATGGAGGGATGAACTTCTTTGTAGACAACGGCCGTGCTGCCATCTTCCGGGAAAACTAGCTTGATGGTGAAATAAAGGGTATCGGTAGCGGAACCGGAATCTGTAACAACAGCGGTGTTGCCATCGATTGTGACGTTCGCGGGAGCCCCAAATTGTTTGTCCACAAGGATCTCAAAGATTTGAGCGTCGCTGGGAGCGGTTACATAAAAGGTACTGATGCGCTGGCCGCCATGCAGAATCGTATCTTGGGTGATGGTGACCAGGTCGCTGATAGACGAACGCTGGGAATAAGCAGCGTCAATTTCCGATTGCCCAACTTGAGCAGCCGATACGCTTACGGCGCCGCCGGTCAACACAGCAGCACATAACAGGGCGGAAAGAATGCGTTTTACAGATTTTTTTACCATTTGGAAACCTCCTTAATTTTAACAGCAAATAATGCTGCTTTTATCAATAGTTAAACAAAAAAGGAAAATCCAAAAAATGATTTATGATCAAAAAAGTATCAATTTCTTCTTATAGCTATATTATAACATAAGGGTTTTCAAAAAGATATAGAAAAGATATAATTTTTACATAAAATCATTAATAAAAATGATGTTGCTTTTTTGGATACTTTAATAATTCTGTAATAAATATTAATTTTATAATAATATGTAAAAATAAAACAATAGGCGTTGAGAATGCTCTCAACGCCTGTAAAGTAATATATATCGGCAAAAGGCAAGCATGGAATACAAACTTTACCGCTTATGAAAACGTTTGATCAGAAGTATCAAAAAGGAAATTACAAACAAAGCGAACGAAAGAATGCCTACACTAAATAGAGGGCTATGAAGGATCCGGGTTTCTATGATGGAATGTATGAATTGTTTGGTGGGCGCATCGCTGCCGCCAATCATGGAAACTTCCGGACTGCTTTGCAATGCGTTCTGGAATGAAAGTATGTTTGTTACAAACCAGAGCAAAATGATAAGAAAAGACAAAAAGGAGATCACACATATGATCTTACAAGTCTTTCGGCCCATATCAATAAACCTCTCTTTTTTCTCAATTCTAAAACGATTGACTTCAATCGGATTCACTTTATGTTTTCTATTATTTCTATAAAAATGCAAGGGAACAAAGCGGATACTTTGTTCCCTATTCGATAAGTAATTGGCCAGACTTTCAGCAAACCTTCCCTTGGTATGGGAAGGAAAGCTTTTCTGCTTAATTAAAATACCGCTTGAGCAATCCGGCAAATCCACAGCCGTGACGTGCTTCGTCCTTGGCCATCTCGTGAACGGTATCGTGGATAGCATCATAACCCAGCTCTTTGGCACGTTTGGCAATCTGAAGTTTACCGTCGCAAGCGCCCGCTTCAGCTTCCGCGCGCATCTCCAGGTTCTTCTTGGTGGAGTTGGTCAATACCTCGCCCAGGAGTTCAGCAAATTTAGCGGCATGCTCTGCTTCTTCCAATGCATAGCGTTTAAAGGCATCGGCAACTTCGGGATAGCCTTCCCGTTCGGCTTGACGGCTCATGGCCAGATACATACCTACTTCGCAGCATTCGCCGTTGAAGTTTGCTACCAGGCCCTCATATACTTCCTGATCGCAGCCCTTGGCAACGCCGACTTCATGCTCGCAAGCATAGGAAGCACCGGCAACCATTTCTTTAAACTTTTCTTTGGGAGCTTTACACTGCGGGCAAAATTCAGGGGCCTCGTTTCCCTCGGCAATGTAACCGCAAACCGTGCAAACAAACTTTTTCATTACCATTTCCTCCAATAAAATCACAAATTTTTATAGAGAAGAGCCACGGCTCTTTTCCTCTTGGCATTTGTCGCACCTGCCGTG
Organism: uncultured Clostridia bacterium; assembly: GCA_946497265.1. Lineage (GTDB taxonomy): Bacteria > Bacillota > Clostridia > Oscillospirales > Acutalibacteraceae > CAMMKL01. Next base: position 6,240 of record CAMMKL010000076.1, read on the forward strand.
AAAGATCAGGTCGCAATAATCAATCTGATAAGGATAGGATTTGCTTACCTGACGGCTGATAGCAGGGGCCAGCTCAACGGCATTTAAATCAATCACACGCCCGCATACATTGCAGATAAAATGAGGATGCGGTATGGTATTGCCGTCAAGACGTTCCTGCCCTTTTACTACACCCACGCTGACAACGACGCCATCTTCCTTAAATTTGGCAATGTTACGGTAAACCGTCCCCAAACTTAGATCCGGATAAACAGGCTTTAGATGTTGATAGATCCAATCCGCTGTGGGATGTATGTCGGTCGAACAGATTGCTTGTAAAATGGATTCCCGCTTACGGCTGTAGTTTTGCCGCTTTTCCATAGTTATCACCAATAATAAGAATTGTTATTGTTTTGATGCTTTTACTATAGCATAGAATACAGCCTTTGTAAAGAGTTTCTGAAAAAATATTTCTTTCAGGTCTAAGGATGCCTATTCTTGGATATATATCAGTTAGGTTGATTAAGCAAAAGGGGTCCTGAAATATGTATTGCACCATCCGAATCCGACAGGGCCGTCTTTTTTTAGCAATCAGCATCATTACGGCATTCCTTTTGCTGGCCAGTACTTTTTTACATATGTTTATTTCTTACACGGCAACCACGTCAGTGAAAGAGGGGGCAAAGGTTCCCATTATTATGTATCATAGTATTTTAAAAGATAGCAAGCGGCATGGTAAATTTGTAATTTCGCCGGATACATTTGAAAATGATTTAAAATATTTAACAGAGCATGGTTATACCACAATTGTCATGCAGGATCTAATTGATTATGTAAACGGGGGAACTTTACCGGAAAAACCGGTTATGCTAACCTTTGACGATGGATACAGCAACAATTATTTATACGCCTATCCGCTTTTACAAAAATACGGATGTAAAATGGTACTTTCCCCTATTGTGCGCAATGTTGAGGAAAGTACGCAAAGCCAAGATACGAATCCAAACTATGCCCAATGCAGTTGGGACCAGCTCAAAGAAATGTCGGATTCCGGCCTGGTGGAACTGCAAAACCATTCCTATAACATGCACACCAATACAGGCGGCCGCAATGGGACCAAGAAAAAGAAAGGGGAAAGCGACGAAGCATACAGGCAGGCATTCACCGAGGATGTGCGCAAAGCCCAAGAAGCGTTTCAGGAGAATATCGGAAAACAGCCCACAACGTTCGCCTATCCTTTCGGCGCGGTTAGCAACGTTTCGGTAAATTATTTAAAGGAGATGGGATTCCAGGCGACCCTTACGTGCGAAAATAAAATGAACTATATTCGGCAGGAACCGGAGGCCCTTTTCGGGCTGTACCGGTTTTTACGGCCCAGCGGCAGTACCAGTGAGCAGTTCTTTTCTAAGGTTTTGAATAGCTGACGAGCGCTGCGCCAACAGGTGATGAACGCCTATACCATATATGAGAGGAGCTTTTTATGCCTAGTATTTATCTTAGCCCATCCTTACAGGAATACAATTTATATGTGGGCGGAGGAAGCGAAGAGTATTACATGAATTTAATTGCTGATGCGATGGAGCCTTATCTGCGTGCCAGCGGCATCCAGTTTACCCGTAACCGGCCGGACCAGACGCTTTCGCAGGTGATTGCGGAATCCAACGCGGGCAATTACGACCTGCATCTGGCCCTGCATTCCAACGCCGCGCCACCCAGTTTGGCCGGGCGGTTGCAGGGGACGGATGTCTATTACTATCCCCAAAGTTCACAGGGCAGGCGCGCGGCAGAGATCATCGCGGAAAATTTCAAGGTCATCTACCCGGATCCCGACCTTGTAAAGACGGTTTCCACCACCTCACTGGCGGAAGTGGTACGCGTACGTGCACCCAGCGTACTGGTGGAGATAGCGTATCACGACAACATCGATGACGCAAACTGGATTCGGAACAACATTGACCGGATCGCGCGCACTCTGGTGCTATCCCTGACAGAATTTTTTGGAATTCCGTTTCAATCGCCGCAGCCCGTGCTCAACGGCACGGTGGTGACCCAATCCTCCCCGCTCAATATCCGCAGCCGCCCGAACGACGGCGCGCCTGTCATCGGGCAAATTCCCAACGGCGCGCGGGTGGCGGTAAACGGGGACTTTCAGGGTTGGTACGGCGTAAATTACAATGGAATAGAGGGCTATGCAAGCGGAAGATACATCCGTTTGGATTGACGATCGTCGGCTTTCCATAATACCATTTCGAATCGTACCTAATAGAAAACACCAGCCGGGCGGCTGGTGTTTTCTCTATTATACACGGTTTCCGGCTGCCGGATCGTTCATAGTAGTATGTTACTCCCATACGGAGGCGAGCAGCACATCTGCCCCTGGTTACCTCGACGTTGGCAGTCATATCGTCCGGCTCTACGGCACTTCTATCATGCGATTTTATGGAATGCAAGCGCGGGGAATACTGTCTGTTTCAGACAATCAGGCGGCTATCCACACGTTGTAATACCTCGCCCGTTATTACTGTGGGGCATCCATACAATACTGGAATCATTCCTCGCCGTTTTCCAGATTGCCAAGGCTTTCTGCCTTTAGATATGCGTTGATAAAACCGTCGATATCGCCATCCATCACGGCGTTGATGTTGCCCATTTCAAAGCCTGTCCGGTGATCTTTGGCAAGGGTATAGAGCATAAACACATAGGAACGGATCTGAGAACCCCAGACGATTTCCTTTT
>CAMMKL010000077.1 GCA_946497265.1 uncultured Clostridia bacterium
CTGATGAAAACGGGTAATATCTACCCTCGCATGGCAAAACTGCAAACCATTAGCCAAAATTGGGGTATTTAATGCCATAGAAAAAATGCGGTAACATCCTTGCTAAGAGTTCCTGCCCATCCCCATTTTTTGACTAAAGTCCAATACTAAAATGGAGCCACAAAAAAAGAACAGATGAACGACAACTTAATTGGTGTTTATTTAAATCTATAGCTTTCCATTCCCAAGCAATCCAGTAAGTACCGATAGTTTAGCCTATGGAGGAGAGGCTACGTAAGGAAGTAGCCTCTCCTCCGTCTAAGTAAACAGCCAAAAGATGAGAGTTAGGTTAATTAAATACATTTAGAGAAACGCAGGACAGAAAGGAAAATGATTAAGAGTAGAACCATTTACGATAAAAAGCTAAGGCGATAATTGTTTTCTTTTTTATTCATTTTAACTATATAGAATTATATACATTATTTACTGCCTCAACATAGCAAATAAACGATGGATGATTTTTTTCGTTATTTATTGATAAATATTTATTTTTAATCATGGAATATTGTTGCTTTACAAGCTCCCATTTTCCTCTTTTTTTAATGCAATCAACCTTCTTGTCTATTTTAGAAGAGTTTGGAGCGATATTCCAATAATATTCATCGTCACATGCCCAGCCGTTTTTTTTGTGAATTAACCTATAATAATTGTTTCTACGATCTCGCCTAATAATACAAACATCTATGGAAAAACAAGCAGTTCTATTTCCAGAGTAAAAACCAGAATCAAGACGGGGTTCAATTCCATTAGACCAGACTGATTGATAAAACCGGATTGATTTAGATGTGAGCACAGATGTTGAATCTTTACAATTACCTAAATTCCTACTTTTTAAAGATTCATCAAAAGCCTTCCGCACACATTCTTTAAGGTAACGGCAATCCTTAAAATCTTTGCATCGAACTATTTCTAAATTGTAATCCAAATCAATTGACCCAAAGCCGTTTTGCATTATAAAATTTTTAGCACCACTTCCGACTAAACGGAAATTTGTACCAATATCATACTTTTCTTTTATAATATGGCATAAATCTTGCATGATTTCTCCTGATAGTCTTCGCATGTTACTTAAAAAATTTTTATCATCTACGTAGTGATACATACATTCCACTCCTTTTTAGAAATTTAAATCAGTATAGAATACATCTATTGTACTTATTTGTCAAGATTTTCATATCGATTTTTAAATTTTTATTCTCTTAGACAGCTTAATTGTTTCATTTAACTAAATAAACACTTTTTAGAACAGGTTGGGCCAACACGATAAGAAGTATCGAAATTACTCTAACACGCTTTTGATTCTGTTGGCAGGAATAATAGAAGGAAACGGAACCCGACTTTGAATTATATTAAATGAAATCACACCAAGAGCCTTACAAGTAGAAAGTTTCGTCTAATATGCCGCCCAAAAAAATCCCGCCTTATTTGTTATCCAAGATGTGTGCGGTCTTCGGAGCTTTTAATAACTATCATGATTTCCCCCTGTAAAAGCGCTTTTTTATTTTTGGCTTGCCTCTTTTGTATCAAACAAACTGGAAGACGCATAGCATAGATTAGAAAGAACAGGAGGGATTACTTATGCTGCATGAATCTCCGGCATTTTTTTTGGGAGCAAATTCACCATCCGGTTTTGTTTCACGCTTTGACCATTTATATAGTCCCGACGAAGGATGGTTTGCCTACATATTAAAAGGTGGCCCAGGCACGGGAAAATCAACACTGATGAAACGCGCCGCCCACGATTTTGACGAATTGGGAACAGCAGTGGAACTCATCCATTGTTCCTCCGATCCGGAGTCTTTGGATGCCGTTATTTTTCCACAATTAAAGGCCTGCATAGTGGACGGCACCGCCCCCCATACCCTAGACCCCATTTACCCCGGTGTATCTGACACCATCGTAAATCTAGGGGAATGTTGGGATTCAACGCGCTTAAGAAACAACCACCGCGACATTCTTGACGTCACCCGCCGTTGCTCTGCCCAACACCAGCGTTCACGGCGTTACTTGGCAGCATGCGGCGCGTTGGCGGAAGATACGTCGCGCATCGCGCGCTCAACGGTAAACTTTGAAAAAGCCGAAACCTTTGCCGCGCACCTTGCCAAAAAAAAGATGGGGGCAGCGCAAGGCGGACGAGGGCGGGAAAAAGTCCGTTTGCTCTCCGCTATTTCCCCGGATGGCGTGGTAAATTTGGAACATACCGCTTCCCTTCTCTGCAGCGATATTATCTTGATCGAAGACGAATACGATGCTGTAGGCGCTTTCCTTTTGGATTGCCTGCGCGAGCTTGCACGCAACCGTGGATTGGATGTCGTCGCCTGTTATTGCCCGATGGCTCCCCTCACCAAACTTGACGCCCTGTTGATCCCACAGATAGGCCTAGGCTTCCTGGTTAGCAACAGTTGGCATCCCTGTGCTTCTTTGCGCGGCTGCCGTACCATACACGCCCGCCGTTTTATCCAAGGGGAATCGCTTGCCGCTCACAAGCAAAAGCTGAGCTTTAACCGAAGAACACAACGTATTCTGCAAAACGAGGCAGTAGAATGCTTGGCCGAGGCCAAACGGATACACGACGATTTGGAATCCTTATATGCCTCTGCTATGGACTATTCTAAAGTTGATAAATACTATATGCACATTTATGATGAGATTAGCACACGAATGCTATTTTAATGTATTACCTTGGCGTCAAATACAAACTGATCAAATGCTTCCTTCTATATTCCCTTTCTATTTATACTTTTCTAACTGCCGTCCGAACAGAAAGGCGGCAGTTTTTATTTTGAGTATAAAAGATGTAAAATGCTTTTCCTTTTTACTTCCTTTTCTGGTATAATGAGAAATACAAAACGAATATAGAAAGAAAAAGGAGAATTCGCATGAAACGTAGCAGGAGCCTGCTGTCATCAGGTATTACCGATATGACAACCGGAAACCCGTACAAGCTGATCCTGTTGTTTTCGATCCCTTTGTTGATTGGGAACATTTTTCAACAGATGTACAACATGGTAGACAGCATCGTGGTGGGAAACATTGTGGGAGAAAAGGCTCTGGCTGCGGTTGGGACAGCTTTCCCCATCGTTTTTATGACCAGTTCGCTGTTCATGGGGATCGGTGTGGGGGCTACCATTATGATTTCGCAGTATTACGGCGCCCAAGATATGGAAAACATCCAAAATACGGTAGATACTATTTACACCGCTACTATGGTGGGGATTATCCCTGTGGCTATTTTAGCCGCTTTTCTGAGCGAACCCGTCCTGCGCCTGATGCAGGTTCCGGACGACGGAACCCTCCAGATGGCCAAAACCTACTTGATTGTCATCTTTGTCGGTATTCTGGGTGGTTTGGGCTACAACATTAATGCCGGGGTTCTACAAGGATTGGGCGACAGCCGCACCTCCGTGTTTTTTCTTCTTATCGCTATGGTAATCAATATCGTTTTGGACCTGGTATTCGTTTTGGCGGGTATGGGGGTATTCGGCGTGGCGTTTGCTACCATCATTGCCCAGTTGGCTTCCTGGCTGTTCGGCATTCGCTACATTAACAAACACTACAGCTTTATTCATATTCGTCCGTTCTCCCTTCGCTTGTACAAGCCTTTGTTCTGGCAGGTGGTACGGCTAGGGGTCCCTTCCGGCCTGCAGCAGGCCCTATTTTCCATGGGTATTATGGTTATGCAATCACTGGTAAACGGCTACGGTTCCTCCTTTATGGCAGGTTTTAATGGAGCAAATAAAATAGATACCTTTGCATTCATGCCGATTCAAAGCTTTACCACGGCCATCACCACTTATGTAGGACAAAACATCGGAGCCGGGCGGGTCGATCGGGTAAAACAGGGAACACGCGCAGGCCTTATTCTATCCGTGGGATGCAGCATACTCATCGGCGGTCTTCTGTTCCCTCTGAGCGGTTATTTGATGCAAATGTTTACGCAGATTCCCGATGTGATCGCCTCCGGAGTCTCTTATCTTCATTGTGTTCTGCCTTTTTATTCTTTGTTGGCAATCAGTTTTATTTACAGCAGTGCGCTGCGCGGGGCAGGAGAAATGATCGTACCCTTGCTCTCTTCGGTGGTCTCCCTATGGCTGGTCAGGGTACCCGTTGCCTATTGGATTGCCTCCATCTGGGGAAAGGATTACATTTTCTTATCTTATGCCATCGGCTGGTTGTTTGGCGTCGTGATTTCCTATACTTATTACCGCCTTGGAAGATGGATCAAAAAAGGATTGGTATCTTCCTCAAATAAAAACGCACCCGCTTCTTAAAACGCAAAACCCGGTACCCTTTCGGGATTACCGGGTTTTGTGCTTAGTTTTTATTGTTGTATCTATCTACGATTTCAACCATCTGCGGCCACTTGCGCTCCATATCTGCCGCTAATTTCATTTGCGTATGGCAGCGTACCAAATTATGATCTGGATATTCCGTACGGAAGTAAACATCGCCATCGACATAATCCGCCAGAAAACGGGAGGCACATTCCAATGTCATCGTTTTCGCCCCCAAAGGCAGCATCTCAATCTCTGTAGGCGTCAAGCTGTTTCCACAGGTTTCCAGGTACCCTTTTGTGTAGGCTTCAAACAACGTAAGATCAATCCAAACTTTGGAGAGATCCCGCTCGTCTTCCTCCGCCGTGCTCGCGCCAAAACGGATAGCGTCGCCAAAATCGGTTACGGCTAAGCCGGGCATCACGGTATCCAAATCCAAAACGCAGAGGCCTTCCCCGGTATCCGCATCCAGCATAACGTTGTTAAGCTTCGTGTCGTTGTGCGTAACGCGCAAAGGAAGCTCACCGTTCTCCAGAAGTTCCTGTAAAATAGCCAGCTCCTTTTCACGCGCCATGATAAACTGGTATTCTTCCTGGACCAGATCCGCACGGCCGGAGCGGTTTTCTTGCATGGCCTTCTGCAGATTCTTCAGACGCATGGGGGTATTGTGAAAATCGGGTATGGTTTCATACAGCTCTTCTGCCGGATAATCGGAAAGCATTTTCTGAAATTTTCCAAACGCTACCGCGCTTTGGTAAAATTGGTTCGGTTCTTCCACCGTATCCAGGCAAACGCTGTTCTCAATAAAGTCAAAAGCCCTCCACATATATCCGTTGCTGTCTTTATAATAGCACTTGTTGTCTATGGAAGGAATCACGTTAAGCATCTCCCGTGAGAGATCTCCGCCTTCTTCCAAAATCTTCTTCCGCAGATGCTGTGTTACACCCCAAATGTTTTTCATGACGGCTTCCGGTTCGTGAAAAACATGATGGTTGATTCGCTGCAAGATGTATCTGCGTTTGCCGCCGTCCCTTTGGCGAAACACTACTTCAAAGGTATCGTTGATGTGTCCTGTGCTTAACGTCTTCTTTTTTTGCAAGACACCTTCAAACTGCATATTCGCAATTGCTTCGTCTATCTTGGCGCAGTAGGATCTCTCCATGTTATCCTCCCATACACACTCACAAGGCGTATGAAATTCCCATTCCATACGCCGTATTTTTTTCAATATCTTTTATTATACCACTTCTCACTATTAAGAATCAAGAAAAAGAGGGATATTTTTAGAAATCGTGACAATTTTTTACAGTTTATGAAACAACCCGCAGAAAGATTGTTTATCTTTTCTGCGGGTTGTGATCTTATTCTCTGTTGAAGCAGAAAATCAGCGGTATTTTTCTACAATGGCTTTCATCTGATCCCATTTCTCTTCCATATCGGCCACCAGCTTAAACTGGGTGCGGCAACGGTCAAGGTTATGCCCCTCACGGTGCACTTTAAAATAGGTATCTCCTTGTAGATAATCGGTTAGGAAACGGATGCCGCATTCAAAGGTCATCAGCTTGGCGCCCATCGGCATCATTTCAATTTCATTATCGGTCAGGCTGTTTCCGCACGCCTCTAAGAAGCCTTTGGTAAAGGATTCAAAGAGAGAAAGCTCCATCCAAACCTTGGAAAGGTCTTTTTCATCCTCAGCGGCGGGATTGGCGCCAAAGCGGATGGAATCGCCAAAATCATTGAGGGCCAGGCCGGGCATGACGGTATCCAAGTCGATGACGCAAATACCCTTGCCGGTTTTGTCATCGATCATAATATTATTGAGCTTGGTATCGTTGTGGGTAACACGCAGGGGCAGCTCACCCTTTTTGAGCATGTTCATCAGTACGGAAGCGTCTTCCTCACGCGCCATGGCAAAGTCGATTTCCGCCTGTACATCTTTGGCGCGGCCCATCACGTCTTCCTGCACCGCCTTCTTAAAGGTTTCAAAACGAACGGTGGTGTTATGAAAATCCGGGATGGTTTCGTGCAAAGTAGCGGCCGGGTAATCGGCCAGCAGCTTCTGGAAGTTGCCGAACGCGACGGCGCTCTGGTAAAAATGCTCCGGTTTTTCCACCTTGTCGTAGCTGGTAGCGCCTTCAATAAAGACATAACCGCGCCAATAGCTGCCGATGCTGTCCTTGAAAAAGCTCTTGCCGTCTTTCGCTGGAACCACATTGAGGGTCTCGCGTTCCGGATCTCCGCCGGCTTCCACGATCTTCTTGCGCAGGAAAGAGGTCACATTGTTAATGTTCTCCATCAGCGCTTCGGGGTCTTTGAAGATCTCGTGGTTCATCCTTTGCAGGATATAACGGCGGCGGCTGCCGTCGGCCTGTTGAAAGATGACGGCAAACGTGTCGTTGGTATGGCCGCTGCCATAGGGCAAATGCTCTACATAGGTACCCTCAAACTGGATATTTTCAATCGCTTCCTGAATCTTTGCACAATAGGCTGCTCTGTCCATTCTTATTTGTCCTCCCACAGTTTTTCCGGATAACGTCCTTCGTCCTTCAGCTTCTGAATCGCTTCCACTACAACCGGCTTGTCGGCCTTATAGGTTACACCGTACCATCTGTCGGCAGACTTCAGTACTTTAACGGTAGCCTTCTCCTCCTTGAGCAGGGCGCCAACAACGTCAGGAAGAAAGTACTCGCATTTGAGCGGATTCTTGGGGAGGTTTTCTTCCAGGAATGCGGCAAAGCGATTGTTGAGCTCCGGGAGGATGCTCTCGGTAAAGCCCCACATGTTCATAGACACCGTGCTCCCGGCCGGGATCATGGTCCAAGTCGCACCGTCGTCTTCCGTATAAGCCGCGCCGCCGTCTTTCTTTTCGATGCGGGTCCTCTCTTTGATGCCGGTCAGGTACCCTGCGTCGTCGGTAGAGCAAACGCCTCTGGCCACATGTCCATTATCGGTCAAGGTATTTTCCAGCATATATCCTACCATCACATAGCGGTATTTGTTGTCATCCTGCGCATCCTTTAAGTAATCATAGATTACCTGGAACGCGTGGCTTCCATAGTAATCGTCCGCATTGATAACGGCAAAGGGGCCGTCTACAACACCCTGGCAGCTTAGGATGGCGTGACCGGTACCCCAAGGCTTTACGCGGTCGGCGGGTTTCTCAAAGCCTTCCGGCAGATTGTTAAGATCCTGATACACATAAGCGACTTCGCACTGTTTGCTGATACGGTCGCCGATGACCTCTTTGAAATCCTCTTCGATCTCTTTTTTGATAATGAAGACGATTTTCTTGAAGCCGGCCTTCAGAGCGTCATAGATGGAAAAGTCTATAATCAGCTCCCCGTTGGAACCAACCGGGTCCATTTGCTTGAGCCCGCCGTAACGGCTGCCCATCCCCGCCGCCATGATGACTAATACTGGTTCTTTTTTCATTTTTTAGCACCTCTTATTTTAAATTTTTGCGCCCCGGTATGATTGACCCTTTGTTACGAAGGAGCGCGGATTTTTCTATGCATCTTTTATAAATATATTATAGCCGTTCGCTTCCTCCTTGTCAATTGTTCTTATTTCTCGATATGGCGTTTACATTTATACAAAATACAACAAGATTCCACGTTCATAACTTTTGTATCCAAATAGATAAATAAAAGGACGCCTGCGGGATTCTCTCCTTAAACGTCCTTTTATTATTAATATCAAGCGGCAACGCTCACCAAGCGGTCGGCCGCAAACAGTGCGAAATAGAGGATCACAATCACACCCAGGGCGATGCGGTACCAGCCAAATGCCTTGAAATCGTGCTTTTTAATGTAATTCATCAGGAACTTGATCGCAAACAGGGAAACCAAGAAGGAAACCACCGTACCAACCAATAGGATCCCCCACTCATTTGCACTAAAGGAGCCGTTGCCCAAAATAAATTTCAACACTTTGTAGCCGCTTGCGCCCAACATCATGGGAATGGCAAGGAAAAATGAAAATTCCGCCGCTACATAACGCGAACACCCCAGAACGACGGCGCCCAAGATCGTGGAACCGGAACGGGAGGTACCCGGAATGAGGGCCAATACCTGGAATACACCGATCAAAAGGGCCACCTTATACGTCATCTGAGGGAAGGCACTGATCTGCGGCTTTTTATGGCGGGATTCCAATACGATGAACAAAATACCGTACAGGATCAAAGCGATGGCAATCGTAAGTGGATTATAGAGGTATCCGGTAATGATATCGTCAAAAAGGAAACCAATCACAGCGCCTGGAACTGCCGCTATCAGCACTTTTACCCACAAATGAAGGGTTTCGCTCTTTTCACGAAGGGTTTTCTTTGGGGAGAAGGGGTTAAGCTTGTGGAAATATAAGACAATGACCGCTAGGATAGAACCGAACTGGATGACCACGTTGAACATATCCATAAAATCCTTCGTGGTATTCATGTTCAAAAATTCCTGCGCGAGCAGCAAGTGGCCTGTGCTGCTGATTGGCAGCCATTCGGTAATCCCCTGAATCACGCCCAATATTGCGGAATACAGCAAATCCAAAAAATCCATGCTTGTTTCTCCTAACATTTGTTTTTTTGTGTTCTCTTATTATATTGCAGGCACGCCAAAAAAACAACTGTTTTCTAACTT
>CAMMKL010000078.1 GCA_946497265.1 uncultured Clostridia bacterium
TTTCACCTGGAACCTCCTGGGCACCTTTGCTGGCGGCGTAACCGCAACCGCACTCCTAACCCAGTTGTTAAAACGCCTGCTGAAGAAAGTGCCCACTCCATTGATTTCTTTCCTGGTGGCCTCCCTCATCCTCATTGGAGTTACCGCTTTTACAACAGGTTTCACACTGGAACACATCCTGCTGATACCCATCAACGCCGCCCTGATCTCGTTTAGCTCCAATGGGGCTTTTGACGCCATGAAACGAATGTCAAAAGGGAAATGCGACGTTTCCTCATCGGAAAAGGAAGAACCTCCTCCTAAACAACCAAACGATCACTGAACAATACACAGCATCGATCCGGTTCGTATGGTTGATTCAATCTTGGAAACCACAGTTTAGCAAAGTATAGCACAGTATGCCATCCACTATGTTCAATAAAAGAAAGATTTTTAAAACACAAACGGCAGCCAAAGAAAAAATATACAGCTTTGCCTGCACCCTCCGATGAAAAGCAGATGGAACCCGGCATATAGAAAAGCATGCTTAAAAACGCCTGTTTCTACTTTTCACATGGAGGGTGGCGTTTTTGCGGTAAGTCTCGTCTTTCGGCTTATCATTTCAATCCCTACCCTCACGTAGAGGGTGACCTGTATATATTCTTCTATTTTGGGATATTCGCTTTTAGATTTCAATCCACACCCTCACGCGGAGGGTGACCTCTGTTCACCGCCTGCGGGGGAAGAGGGGGAAGGATTTCAATCCACACCCTCACGCGGAGGGTGACCAACCCCGAAAACCCCAATCACTGGTTTTACCAGATTTCAATCCACACCCTCACGCGGAGGGTGACATGCCGTCGATCAATATCACCGCACGGGGGATTTATTTCAATCCACACCCTCACGCGGAGGGTGACAGCAAAAAACAACAAAGATTCCTTTACAAACCGTTACTTTCTTGTAATATTCTTATGGGACAATCTCATTTTGAGATTTGTTTTCTCTTTTTTTACTTTTCCCTCCATCCATCAAACGTCATTTTTGGGGTGCGAATCCCCCGTGGTTTTTATGGGCGATGCCGATTCGCACTAAACCAGCAAAAGACCTTCCGCTTCGTAGGAGGGCTTGGCGCCAATGTGTTCTATCTTTGTTTTATAATGATTCCCCAGGTAATAAAAACGCAGGCTGTCCGTTTCCGGGTCTATGATTTCCTCCAACAGGTGCTGCACTTTACGGCACTGGGCCGCGTCCAGCACACACTCAAAAACGGAATTTTGTACCCGCTGCCCATAATTGACACATTGCTTCGCCACCTTGCGCAGGCGTTTTCTTCCGGCTGGGGTTTCCGTATTCACGTCATAGGTGATCAAAACCAACATTGTATTCCCTCATTTCCACAAAAAAGGCGGGTATTCGTCCAGGTCTCCCCGAAGGCACCTGGCAAGCAAAAGCGCCTGTACATAGGGGACCAACCCCCAGGGGATTTTCTCCTGTAAAAAGGGGTGTTTGATGGTTTCCTGTTTGCGGTTCTGCCAAGCGGAGAGTAGGGCTTTTCGGGTGGCATCGTCCATCCGCACCGCGCCGCTCTCCTGACGCGTAAACCCTTTTTCATTCACCACCCGTTTATTGATTAATGTCAGTACAAGCCGGTCGCCCATGACACAACGCAGTTCTTCCATCAGGTCGAGCGCCAAAGAGGTTCTGCCCGGCTTTTCCCGGTGAAGAAAGCCGATATAGGGATCCAGCCCCACGGCTTCCAACGCGGCGGCGCAGTCGTTTGCCAACAGGGTATACACAAAAGAAAGCAGGGCGTTTACATTATCAAGCGGAGGGCGCCGGGAACGACCGTGAAAATAAAACGAATCCTTATTCTGTAAGATCATCTGATCGAACACGCTGAAATATTGTTCCGCCGCAGCCCCCTCCAACCCCCGGAGCTGCCCGTCCCCCATGCATGCCAAAATTTCCGGTAAGGCCGCCGCCAGCCTTTTGGATACTTTTTTTATTTCTTCTACATCCAACCGCATCGCATGATCCCGAACCGCCCGTTCCAACGTCCATCGGGCGTTGTACACTTTCCCGAACACAAAATTGCGGGCAAAGCGCACCCGGGCCGCCGGGTCGTCCGAAGCGCGCACCTGTTGGGCCCGCAATAGGACATTTCCCCGCACTTTTCCGGCAGCAGCCGCCAAGAACCGGCCGTTCGGTGTTACAAACGCAAGCCGTACGCTTCGTTCCGCACAGGCTCCCATCAAAGCCGGGCTCGCCCCTTTGTATCCAAAATATAAAATACTTTCCAGCGTATGCAGGGGGACGCGCAAAAGGATTTCTTCTTCCCGATAGACCACCACATTTTCCCCATCCAGCGCCATATAGGTATCCGGAGTGGTGACAAACAGGGTGTTTAATAATTTTCGCATCCTGCATCCTCCTGAAGCCGGGCCGCTATATAGGCACGGGCGGATAATTTTCCACAAAGCTTAGGCAGGCAAAGCTCTTTCAGGGAGCAGGCATTGCAGCTTTTGGACGGTTTCCCTTTTGGGGTATAGCCTCTGCTGTAATAGCCATGCATCTCTGCAAGCATTTCCCGTACCTGTTCCCGTAACGCCTGTGTAAACGTGACCTTTTCCCGCCGGTGCGTCTCCCCATAATAGAGGAAACCATCCGGTACCTCACAGGCGAGCATTTCTTCCAGGCACATCGCCTGTCCACAAAGCTGGAGCCTGTCGGCGTCGTCCTGTTTGGGTGTTCCACGCTTATATTCCACCGGAACCGGAAGCCACAACCCTTCCCGGTTTTGCAGGGGGATCCCGCATGGCGACCTTTGAAACTCGACTATATCGCACACGCCGCTTACCCCCAACTCCGCAGAATGTACCGGAAGGGCGCGGGTGACCAAAACATCGCCCCGTTTCTCGATAAACCGGCTGTCGTGCGCCCGATCGTGTAGGATCTCCCCCTCTACGGTACGCAAATTGTCCGCCCACTGCTGTTCAATGTGGATCAGCGCCCACTGACGGCGGCAAAAGGAAAAATGCTGAAGGCCCGAGAGCATGAGAAACTCTTCTTCGCTATACCGGCTCATATCATCCGAATGCAGGTCACGCCCTCCGGCAGCGCTTCCTCATCCACCCGCACCTCGTACTCCTGGTAGCTGCGGGCCGGCCCTTTTGCGGCAGGGTCTTTCCGGCGGACGGTTACCGCGTCAAACAGTCTATAGGAAGGGGCGTTGCCCAGTTCGGAAGCATGCCGAAATACGATCAATTCCCGCACCGCCATCTTGCCGCGGGCGGCCGAATGGTCATGCTCAAACAGATTGACGATGGCTTCCCACAAAAGGGAGAGATCTTCTTCGGAAAAGCCGGTCACCTTACGCGCCAGATTGGCGGAAACAAAGCCTTCGCAACGGTACAAGCCATAGGGGACGATGTATTTGCGCCCCATCTCGGTTCCTTTTTTCTCCGCGTCCGCCTCGGTGGTAATGGCGACGCGGGTAATGGTCATCTCCTGCGGGACAATCGGTTCCACACTGCGGGCAAAACCGAGCTGCACCGGGCCGCGCACCTGCCCACAGTTGAGCGCCGCCTTGACATAGGTGGTCATCACCGCGCCAAACGTACGGACGTCAAAGAAATTGCGGCACATAAAATCACGGATGCGGGCGTCTAAGGCAGCGTCTTTTTTCTTTGCCTCCTTGACCGTCTTCTCATTTACTCCTACATAGGCGTACCCTTCGGCATCGCTGCGGTTGAGCGGGACGCCGTCTTTGATATAGATGCGGTAACCTTCCACGCCTTCCCGCGCTGTTTCCACATAGTTCCGGATTTTGCGTTTGAGGCAAACGTCGGTCACCAGGCCGTAGCCGGTTTCCGGATCGATACGGGGCATGTTGCCGGCATCCGGGTCGCCGTTTGGATTCCCATTCTCCACGTCGAACAAAACAACAAATTCATAACGGTTTTTGATTGCTTCCGCCATCTTTTATTCCTCCTCGTTCTTTTTTTCGAATCGTTTTTGGGTTTGGTGATAATAACCGATGTAAAAAATCTCCTGATCCGGCAGGCTCTGGCGCGCAGGGAGTGCCTCCGTGATCTTTGCGCTCAGATCGGTAATCTGCTGCTCATAATATATTTTCTGTCCCGTTTCCAGCTTACGCAAGTGTTTACTGGCCAGGTTTGTCAGTATGGGAAAAATGAACGCCGGCGTTCCTGCGGCGGAATTGAAATATTTATCCTTGATGGTCGAATTGATGCCGGGATTCGCCGCCTGCTGAACCGCCTCAAAGACGGAAAACAAACGTCCAAGGATATAGGGCAGGTAGGTGCAGTCGTCGTTTAGCTTCACGGTTAATGCCTCCTTCATTTCCGGGCAGGGATCCTTCTTCAATAAAACGGCTTTCAGGATGGAAGCCCTGCCCCAATTTACGTTATGTTCGGCGCGGATGCGCAGGAGGACGCCGTTTACAAGCGCCTCCGGATAAGGGGTATCGTTCAGGACCGCGCGGTACAGCGCGCCCGAAAGCAAAGGGGACGCTGATTTATCCTTTGCATTTTTGTTGACGGTTTCAAAAAGCAAATCGCGGATGGCGAGCCGTTGCGACGTTTCAAACGACGGCTTTATCATTTCCAGCCGTTCATAATGTCGCTCGATATGTTCCATAAAGCCGCCGAACGTATTGCGGTAAAAGAAACGAACCGAAAGCCGGGCTGCATTGGGAGCGAGCCCAAGGATATAAAAATTGGTTTCGGGCCGCAGCACGACGCCGTTCCAATCGTAGGTACGCCCTCGCGCCAGCTCATGCATGCCCCGCAGAAGGTCATTCTCTTGAAACGTACGTTCAGCGCTGTCCATCGAAAAATAAAACACATCCCGATAACTTGGTTCGGCATTTTCCGCCCAGAACACCACTGTGGTATCCCCCACCGTCTGCATGCGTTCCCGATCCTCCAGCAGATGGTTCAGCGCGCTGGTATAGGCAAACGCCGTTTTTTCCCCTACCGGAGCGTTGTAGCTCTGGGTTTTGCCGTAGGATTCAAAGGCGGGTGCGTTAAAAGACACCAGCATAGCCCCGCTGGACTGCGCGCCCCGAACCCCTTTGATAGCGGGATGCAGGCGGGCGATGGGCGCTTCTTCCCCGGTAACCAGGCACCGCCCGAACACCTCGGCGTCTTCCTGTTGCAAAGAATGTGCGTCCCAGGCGCGGCGTACGGCTTCGTCTTCGTGGACAAAACTTCCGCGAAAATAGAAAACCAGGTTGCCCCCTTCCAGGATCTGATCCAGCTTTTCCTGCAATACCGGATGCCCGTCCGCTTGCTCCGGTTTCCATCGGATAAAATAGGCGTACACCGCGCGTGCGGCTGGGCAGTCCACCTCCTTTAAAAGTTTCAAATGCAGGGCTTTGCCGGCTTCAAAACGTTTTTTCGCCCTTTCGGCGTTGCCCCCGGGATCCACTCCCAAGAGATACCCCGCATGATCGCAAAGAAAATTTGCCTTCACTCCGCTGGAGCGGCTCACCTGCTTGGGTACCTGCAAAAGGCGCGGAACTTCTACCGTTTTCTTTCCCCTCTGCTGTTCCTCCTTCAGCCGCATGACGTCAAGCAATTCGCCGTCTTCGCCTATCACTAGGGCAAAGCTAACCTTTACGGGGCTCCAACCCTCGGGAACAATCTTTCCTTTCTGCGCAAGGCTATGGTAATAGCCCGCCAAGGCTTGCAGAATCATCGAACCACCTCGCAGTCGGTCAAATCAATGACACCGCCGTCCATCACCGCGCGGAAAAACATCGGCTGAATATCCTGCGGATCACTGTAGTCAAAGTCATAAAGCATATAACCAAGGTCGCGCTTTTCCCCCGCATAGCAGGAAACCGGCGGCGTCCCGGTATAGCGTCGAAAGAACGCCGGGAATTCCCGGCAGCCAAAGTACGGCTGATGGTAGCATTGCCCGTTGGCCAGACGCCGTTTGACAATGTCCTGAAACTTTCCCGGATTGTCGCTTTCATTTGCTTGTTCCGTCATGTCAAAATGCGCCTCAATGATGTAATGGACGTCGCGCAGCACCAACGCCGCCCGTTGCTGGATTTCCTCTGCCCTGTTGAGGTACAAAGGGCTTTGGCCGCCCATCATCACCGAGCGGATGCTGCTGGCCAGAATTTTGGATTTTACTTCATTGCGGCGAATGTTCGTAAACCGGATGGGATTCAGTACATGGATGCGGTCAATCCACCAGCGCAGACCTGGATGCCAAAAAAGGCATTCCATCAAACCGCGCGCCGCGGACGGCGTAATCACATCGTAGGATACCCGCTCCACCTTTAGCTCCGGGCGGGAAAAGCAAGCGTACTCCCCCCAAACCTCCACCTGGATGGCCATGAGATCAACTCCTTTCTGATATAGAATTCTTTAAATGATATAATACACCATGTCTTCCGTTTTGTCAAGTTCATTTATATTAATAATTCATCTATTTTAAATTTATTTCTTGTCTGATTATTCATTCTGTGGTAAACTTAACTTGTCGGAAAGGGTTCGGCTTTCTGTGGATTGAAATATTTATATTAACAATTGAGGTTCGGCAAAGCGGGCGGCGGGGTTTGTAAGCTCCGCTGCCTTCTTTTTATGCAAACAATGCTTTTCCGGCATCCGCCTGCAGCGATAAACCGGTTCCTTCCTCGTATAAGCCGTCATTTATCAACACAGCCAGTCCATCCGCTATCAGCTCGATATCCCCAGCCTCCTGCAGCGCTTGAAAATGCTGCGGATAGACGTTTACCATATATTGCCCCGCCTTACGGAATAAATCGCGGCTTAGGATGCCTTGCCGGAAGGCTTCCGCAATGGGGGCTGCTTCCTTATCCCCGGCAATCAGGATGGGGATTGTCTGCGTATCAATCAATTTAAAATCGGCAGCAACCTGCGCAAACGGAAGCAGGCAGCCGTTGCGCCCCTCTTCAAACGCTTTGATAATCTGCTTTGCGTCTAAGCGTTCCCCTTTAAGTTGATGAAGGGAATCGAAATAAGCCTTGATGGCCTCGGGGGAAGAAATATCCTCATAATCCCTCATAACCTCATGCAGGATGCTTATATTCTGCTCCATGAGCGGCGGCACCTTCCCTTCCGGTCGATACACATACACCACACTATCCTGCAGGGGACGCCCTCCTTCCCGGTTGCAGCGCCCGGCAGCTTGGATGATGGAATCCAGACCGGCTTCGCTGCGAAATACAACAGGGAAATCCACATCCACCCCGGCTTCAATCAGAGAGGTTGCAGCTACCCGGCAGGGAAGATCTTTTTGCAGCCGTTCACGGATCTCCTTTAAAACCCGCCTGCGGTGTGCCGGATGCATCAAAGTAGAGAGGTGGAAGCGTCCATCCTTAGGCAGTGCTTCGTAAAGCTCCGCCGCTTGTTTGCGGGTTCCCACAACAGCCAGCGCTTGGTTGTACCCCATCATTTTTTCTGCAAGTTCCGCTGCGCTGCATGCCCCCATATGCCGTATATTATTCCTTTTGAAGAACTGAAACAACGAATCCGTATCGGGGCAAATCTCTTGCATTTTTAAATCATCTGGAAACAATTTTTGAAGGGAAGGCTGAGTCGCCGTACATAGGACGGCAGTTACCCCATAGCCTTCCACCAGATTGGCGACGGCCCGGACGCAAGGCTTTAAAAATGGAACCGGCAGCATCTGGGCTTCGTCAAAGATTACCACACTCTGTGCAATATTATGAAGCTTACGGCACTTAGAAGGTTTGTTGGCGTACAAGGATTCAAAAAACTGAACCGTTGTGGTAACAACGATGGGGGCATCCCAATTTTCGGCGGCAAGGCGGTGCCGCTCCTGCCTTGCAGTTAGCCTGTCGTCGTCGTACTGTTCAAAGCTTACGCTGGAATGGTGTTCCAGTACGTTGTCATCGCCCACAATGCTCCGAAACTGATCGGCAGTCTGTTCAATGATGTTGGTGTAGGGGATTACATAGATAACCCGCCTTAATCCATGCACCTTAGCGTGCCGCAGGGCAAACGCAAGCGAGGAAACCGTCTTCCCTCCTCCGGTAGGAACCGTAAGGGAATAAAGGCCTTTATCCCCCTTTGCCGCCTCCATACAATTTTTGAGGATTTCACACCTTTTTGCGTTCAGTTCATTGCTGGGATTGCGCCAGCGTTGCATATAGCGTTCCAAAGCTTTTAATAAGGTGGGGATATCGTCATAACCTCCTCGCTCGGTCAAACCGTTGGACATAAATTGTTGCGTATCCAGGAAATCCGCATCCACTAAGCTCGAAAAAAGCATCCGTATAAAAAAAGCCAGGTCAAAGGTATCCGGCAGATATGGATCCATTTTGGGGATTAGGGCGACTTCATTTTGAAACGCAGAATAATCCAGCACTTCCCTTTTCACTCTTCCTGAAAAAGTAGTGGCTTCGGGCGGATCTCCAGGAGCGCCGAAATCCGGCAATCCCGCGTGATGGCCTGCCGCGCAGATGGCCGCAGGCATCATCTTTTGCCGAAAAAGCATCTTAGCCCCCGCTGTGGAATGGTCCACTTTTGGCCCATTTTCTAAAATACGTTTTTGAAAAGCCCTCGAATATTTGCCGATGTCATGTATAAGCCCCAGCCAATACGCATAATCCCCTGCACCGAATTCATCGGCAAATCGTTCGGTGAGAGCCGCAGTATTTTCCAGATGATTGAGCAAAGGCTGAAGCCTACCGTCTTCGCTTTTATGACCGACAAACAAAATGTATCACTCCTTATTATAATCAATTCTTATAAAAAATTTTTTATTGTTATTATACACGATACATCGACAAAATAGAATAGTTTTTTATTATATTCCATTTAAAATTTGTACTTTTTAAATCAGAAATCTTATTTAACACTTGTTT
>CAMMKL010000079.1 GCA_946497265.1 uncultured Clostridia bacterium
TATCCTGATTTCGGGCATTTCCTCGCAGCTTTCCCACTCAAACCTTATCCGTGGGCTGAAGCTTCTGGCTGTGGCCGTGTGCGTCACACTGGTCACGGGCTTTTTCCTGCCGGATCAGATCATCCGGTTCGGCATCCTGCACATGCTTTCTATCTGTATGATCACCTTTGGCCTGGTGCAGAAAGCCTTCGAGCATGTCCCCGCCCTACTGGGGATTTTGGTGTTTGCCGTTCTGTTCGCCCTTCTCTACGGGTTTGACGGGGCGTTCGGTTTTACCACGACCTTTGACACCCAATTCCTGTTTCCCAGCAGTATCCCGGACGGTCGGATGTATTCCGCCGACTATTTCCCGATTATCCCCTGGCTTCTGCTCTTTTACTGCGGCACGTTTCTGGGGCACTACGCGCGGGAAGGCCTCTTTCCCAAATTTCTGTATCCTTCCCGTATCCCGGCGCTCTCTTTTCTCGGCCGGCATGCCCTGTTGATTTACATTGTACATCAGCCGGTGATCTACGGCGCGATGCTTGCCGTACAGTATTTTATCGGTTAGGCCCCAAAACGCTTCAGATTTTTAGAAAGAGGTTGGAATTGATGGATTTTACTTCCGCGCTTTGCGAACAATTCAGCCTGCAGGCATGGCAGGTTGATCATGTAATCCAGCTGTTGGACGAGGGGAACACCATTCCCTTTATCGCCCGTTACCGCAAAGAGGCCCACGGCGCTCTGGACGATCAGCTCCTGCGCGAAATCAGCGAGCGGCTCGACTACCTGCGTGGGCTGGAAAAACGCCGGGAAGAGGTGCGCGCCCTCATCGACACGGCGGGCGCTTTGACCGAGGAGCTTTCTTCCGCCCTGGATAGGGCCGCCACCCTGGCGGAACTGGAGGATCTCTACCGCCCTTACCGCCCCAAGCGCAAAACGCGCGCCTCCGTTGCCAGGGAAAAAGGCCTCCAGCCGCTGGCAGACGCCATCTTTGCCCAAGAGTGTGGCGGCGAATACCCCATCGACATGGCGGAACGCTTTGTCGATCCGGAAAAGGGTGTGGATACCCCGGAAGACGCGTTGCAGGGCGCGCAAGACATCATTGCCGAATATCTTTCGGACGATGCCGGCATCCGCAAGCGTCTGCGCGTCATCGCCATGAGCCAAGGCATTCTGGAAACCAAGGCCGCCAATCCGGACGAAGATTCGGTTTACGCCCAATACTACGAATTTCAGGAACCGGTCGCCCGCATCGCGGGGCACCGGGTGCTCGCCATCGACCGGGGAGAGCGGGAGGGGTTTCTCAAGGTAAGCCTTTCCCTTGCAATTGATAAAGCGATGAACATCGTGCATTCCGTAGCCCTTAAGGGCAATTCCCCCTGCGAAGAAGCCGTGCGCGAGGCAGCGGCGGACGCATATACCCGCCTGATTTTCCCTTCCATCGAACGCGAGGTGCGCGCCGCCCTGACCGAAACCGCCGCCGAACAGGCGATCAAGGTTTTTTCCGTGAACCTGCGTCATCTGCTCATGCAGCCCCCGGTCAAGGGCCGGGTTGCCATGGGGCTTGACCCGGGTTACCGGACCGGCTGCAAGGTGGCGGTAGTGGATGCCACGGGCCGGGTACTGGACACCGCCGTTGTCTACCCCACCCATTCACAGGCAAAGGTGGAGGAAGCAAAGAAAACCGTTTCCGCTCTGATCCGCAAACACGGCGTACGGGTTATCGCCATCGGCAACGGCACGGCCTCCAAGGAAACCGAACTCTTTACCGCCGGCGTCATCCAGGAGCTGGGCGGCGGCGTTTCCTATATGGTGGTAAGCGAAGCGGGCGCTTCGGTCTATTCGGCCTCCAAGCTGGCGGCCGAGGAATTCCCGGAATATGACCTAACCCTGCGCAGCGCCGTTTCCATCGCCCGCCGCCTGCAAGACCCTCTGGCCGAGCTGGTCAAAATCGACCCTAAGGCCATCGGCGTGGGTCAATACCAGCACGATATGCCGAAAAAACGGCTGGACGAGGCCCTGGGCGGCGTGGTGGAAGACTGCGTCAACACGGTGGGCGTGGATTTAAATACCGCTTCCCCTTCGCTTTTGTCCCATGTAGCGGGGGTAAGCGCGGCGGTTTCGAAAAACATCGTGGCCTATCGGGAGGAAAACGGGGCGTTCACATCCCGCAGCGAGCTCAAAAAGGTAGCAAAGCTCGGCCCCAAGGCCTTTGAGCAGTGCGCGGGCTTTCTGCGCGTGGCGGAAAGCAAAAACCCGCTCGACAACACCGCCGTCCACCCGGAATCCTATCCCGCCGCCAAAAAACTGCTGGAGCTGTGCGGCTTTTCCGCCAAAGACATCGCTCCCGGTAAGCTCGCCGGATTGCAGGAGAAGGTAGCGCAGGCCGGCGAGGAGGAAACGGCGGCCCAAATCGGCGTAGGCGTCCCCACCCTGCGGGACATCGTGACCGAGCTGCAACGCCCCGGCCGCGACCCGCGCGACGAACTGCCCGCCCCGTTGCTGCGCACCGACGTGCTCGATATGAAGGATTTAAAACCGGGGATGGAGCTGAACGGCACCGTGCGCAATGTCATTGATTTCGGTGCGTTTGTAGATATTGGCGTGCATCAGGACGGTCTGGTGCATATCTCGCAGATTTGCGACAAATACATCAAACACCCCGGCGAGGTACTAAAGGTGGGCGATATTGTAAGGGTGTGGGTGCTTTCGGTAGATGTGGAGAAGAAACGCATCGCCCTGACGATGCGCAAGGATAAAGCGCCCAGCACCGCTTCCGGCGCATAAGCCGTTTGGAAAGGAATTTTTCAAGATGAATGGGAAAAAAGTCGATCTTGAGCACTGGAACCGCCGGGAACTTTTCAACGGTTTCATCCAAATGGCCGCCCCTTGTTACGGGATGAACGTCCGGATGGACGTCACCCGTTTGGTCAACCACTGCAAACAAAGCGGGGAATCTTTTTTTATAAATCTGATGTATCTCTGCTTGCGGGAAATGAACAAAGTGGAAGAATTCCGCATGCGGGTGCTCGATTGGGAGCCATGGATTTTTGACAAGATCCATTGCAGCTTTACCGTAATGAACGATTCCGGTTTTTTTATCAACCGGTTCGCGGAATTTTGCGAATATCCCTCCTATTATCCAAACGTACGGAGCACCATCGATAAAGCAAAAAGGGAAACCGAACTGTATCCGAAGGGGTTCGATCCCTGCCGTACCGACCTGTTTTATTTTTCCTGCATCCCCTGGATTGACTTCCAATCCGTCACGCAGCCGCTCATCACACAGCCCGCAGACTTTAACAACCCTGCAGGGGATTCCGTGCCAAGGGTAAGCTGGGGAAAATATGTGGAACAAAACGGCGGCTATTTTATGACGATGCATATAACGGTCAATCACGCGCTCATCGACGGCAAACCCTTGGCGGATGTATTCAACGCCATCCAATCCTCCTTAAACGATCTGCGGTTCTAGAAAAGAACTTGCCCATGGCGCCTTGCTTCCGGTAGAAAAAACCGGTATAATAAAACCATTGTTTAATAAGGAAAGGTCGAATATAGATGAAACTAGGTATTGTTGGTTTGCCCAACGTAGGAAAAAGCACCCTCTTTAACGCCATTACCAACGCCGGCGCGCAATCCGCGAACTATCCGTTCTGCACCATTGAGCCCAATGTGGGCGTGGTGGCCGTGCCGGACAAGCGCCTCGATTTGCTCGCCGAGCTGTACCATCCGGTAAAGGTCACCCCGGCCGTGATCGAATTTGTGGACATTGCCGGCTTGGTGCGCGGCGCCTCGAAGGGCGAGGGGCTGGGGAATAAATTCCTTTCCAACATCCGAGAGGTGGATGCCGTCGTACACGTGGTGCGCTGCTTTGTCAACGATGACATTGTGCATGTGGAGGGCTCCATCGATCCCGCCCGGGACATCGAAACCATTAATCTAGAGCTGATCCTCTCCGATATTGAGATCCTGGAACGCCGGATTGATAAAACCCAGAAGCTCATGAAGGGGGACAAAAAATACCAGCAGGAATACGATTTCTTCCAGCGCGTCAAATCGGTCTTGGAAGAAGGCAAGCCCGCGCGTTCGGTAGAATGCAGCGAGGAGGAGGCCGAACTGCTCTCTTCCGTTGCCCTGCTGACCAACAAGCCCGTGATCTACGCCGCCAATATGAGTGAGGGCGATTTTAAAGGCGGGGTGGAAAACAACCCCTACTTTAAAACCGTCCGGGAAATTGCCTCCGGGGAAAAAGCCGGCGTGCTACCCATCTGCGCCGAAATTGAAGCCGAGATTGCCGGGATGGAAAAAGAGGAAAAGGAGCTGTTCCTTGCGGATATGGGCTTGACCGAATCCGGGTTGGACCGCCTGATCCGCGCCTGCTACAGCCTGCTGGGGCTCATCTCTTATCTGACCGCCGGCCAGCCGGAGGTACGCGCCTGGACGATTACCAAAGGCACCCGCGCCCCACAGGCCGCCGGTAAGATACACACCGATTTTGAGCGCGGCTTTATCCGCGCCGAGGTAATCGATTACAAGGATTTGCTTGCCTGCGGCTCGCTTGCCGCCGCCAAGGAAAAAGGCCTGGTGCGTTCCGAGGGCAAGGATTATGTCATGCAGGACGGCGACGTAGTGCTGTTCCGCTTTAACGTATAAAGGAGGGGCCGCAATGGACCGCACGAAGCTTCCCGAAAATTACCGCCTCAAATTTGTGGTGGATTTCCGCAACAGCGGGAAAATCGGCATCGCCATGAATATCTTTACCCTGGTGCTTGCCGCCGTCATGATCTTCTTTGCCCACCTTGCCGTGCCTTTTAACCTGTTTTTGGGCGAGGGGCATTCCTGGCAGGAACAGCTCATGGTGCCGGTCAGCATTGTACTGGGAATGTTTGCCTACGGCCATCTGCGCGAATTGTGCCGTCTGGCCTGCTTTCGAGCCTTTTCCCCTCAAAAGCCCAAATACCATTTCCGGCTATTTTCCCCCCTTTGCAGCCTGCCGGGGTATTACTTTACTAGAACACAATACCTCATTACGGTAGCCGTTCCATGGACCGTCATGATACTCCTCACGGGCGGCGTTGCGTTCTCCTTACAGGGCGCATGGTTCTGGGCATTCTATCTGGTATTCGTCTACCACTCCATCACCACAATTAAGGAGCTTTATGTCTTTACCAGCATCAAGGACCGTCCGGACGACGTATACATCATGGACGCCGGGATGGAAATCAAGTGTTATGAGGAATTTGACCCGGCGGAAGATACCAAATGGCACCGGGAGGAAAGGCTCAAACGAAAAAAGAACAGACGGTTTTAATTGTTTTTCAGTTGATCGCCGGGCACAGTGTACAGCCCGGCGTTGTTTCTTTATACGAAAAGCTCGATTTATCAAAAAAGGATATAAAAAAAGCCCTGTAGCAACCTTATCAAAGCAAAGGCGTTACAGGGCTTTTCTCTTTTCATTCTTTCTTTCTAAAATCATCCAAGGAAACAATGTGGGCCTTCTCTTTTTCATCGCTGTTATCATCTCTTTCCGAAGGTAGTGTGTGTTTGTGAGAATCTTCCTTTTGAAGCTGCATACTGTCTTGCGCCATGAATCGTAATAGCTCCTCTTTCATATTCGGCGACAAAGAAGGATCGTTTAAGAGCTTCGGCAGACTTTGTGTAAAGCATTCATAACGTTTGTTTTCTAAATGTTTCCTCTTAATATCGCCGGGTATCAAAAAAATCTGTTTGATGAATCGATTAAGTGCATCGATAATCTTATCCAATTTGAAAGAAGCCGTTAAGATGGAAAAAATAAAGATCAAACTTTTGATGGCTTGCAGCACTTCTGACCATTTCATTAGAATCCTCCTCCCAAACGTTCCATATACAACCGCTTTGGCAGGCCGGGGAGGATGCTTGCTTCCTCCCTAACTTTTGGAGTTGGACATTTCTATCACCTTCTATCCAGGATATTTTGTACTATTACTATAGTTTTTATTTGTGTAATGCGGTATCTTTGTGGATATTATCGCATAAACTACACCAAATGTCAAGAGCTCATTTCGATTTAAAAATTTTTAATTTTTAAATCGAAGGTAAAAATCATCTTAATTTATACAGTAATTTTAAAAGATTTGCTATTATACTTCATTAACTATTGTACATTTTTTTTAGACATGGTATAATTAATACAAATTTTCATTTAAGGTTGGGGTAAAATGCCAAAAATTGCCCGAGAAGCGCCTTTGGATTTCAAAGTCGTAAATTTTATCCGGCGGGAAAGCCGCCGGAGCGACGGCCAGGGCGTCCGCAAGACGAACATTTCTTCCGCTATGGGGATCGCCGCCTCAACGGCATCGATTATCACCAGTAAGCTCTGTAAGCTTGGGAAATTGTCTGAAACGTCGGATAACCGTATCAAAGTAAACGGGGACTACGAATATTATGCAGGGATTTCCATCGGTTCTTCCAAGGTTAAGCTGACCATCTGCGACTATACCTTTGAGCCCGTAACCATCGACAGCCTGCAGGCCAAATTCAGCACCGCTACCTTCAGCCGGTTTGAGGAAATCTTAAACCCTCTTATGGAACAAATGTCTTTTATTGATGCGGATAAGGACCGTTTGGAGTTCTGCAAAGAAAGCCCGGATAATATTGAAAACATCAACTGTGATTTGACAACTATTTGTAATTTTATTTGTGATTTATACGATATGCAAGTAGAAGAAGGGGAATCGAATCCCTTTTCCAAAATCAAAAGCATCTGCTGTGCGTTCGCGGGCTGGGTGGATTTCTTTGAGGCAAAGCTATTAAAATCTCCAAACCTGAATATCACCTCAAGCTGCAGCATCGACAGGCTCTATACCGAATCCGTCAAAAACAGGCTGGTAGAGCGCAAAATTCAATATTTTATTGAGCACAACAGCAAAACCGCCGTGGTCGCTGAAAAAGAGGTGGGCGGTATTTGGGTTCCCTCTGAGGATTCCCCGTTCAAATACGACAACGTCGCCTGCGCCTATATGGGCGTAGGGGTCGGCTTAGGGTTGATTCTGCAGAATGAGCTGTACCGCGGCAACCATAACCTTTCCGGCCAGATCGGCCACGCACAAATGCCTCCCCATGAGAAATCACTGGGAGACGACGATCTCAAGAACACTTTATGTAAGTGCGGAAAAAGCCGCTGTATGGAAATGTACATACGCAAAGATGTGTTCCGTCAGGTGGAGGACTTAAAATCCGCCGATATCGAAGAGCTTGCGGCTTTGCTGCGCGGCGACGACACGGCCGCCGATAAGCTTGCGTACTATTTAGGGGAACCCTTGTCGGCCGTTTTAAGCATGTTATCCATCAACGATATCGTTTTGACCGGGAAGCTGTCGAAACTCGTCCCCATTATCGAATCAAAGCTCAACCGGATTTTTATCGATCATGGCATTGCCGATATCAAAATCCATACCTCCGAACTTGGGGAAGTTGCCGCCGCCCGCGGCGCGGCAATCTGCGCCTATTTCTATTCCCATGAATGCCCCGTTACCTGGAATTATTAAAAGCTTTCGTCCACATTGTACTGCGATCAATAAGCGTCTTTAGCAACTGCTAAATTGAAATACCCGTCATGGATTTCCTTCGTTTGAAAAGCCTCAGTTCCGCCGTATTCGACGGAGCCGAGGCTTTCATAATTTTCATATTAAGAGAAGACAAAATCTTTCCAGGCGCCTTGATTCAATAGCATCCTTTTCAAAAGATCAATAATTCTCGGCTTTCACTTCAAAATATGCCTGCGGATGTTTACAGGCGGGGCAAATAGCGGGGGCCTTTTTGCCCACATGCACATAACCACAGTTACGGCAGACCCATACGACCTCGCCGTCCTTGGTAAACACCTTGTTTTCCTTTAGGTTGACGGAAAGCTTGCGGAAACGTTCCTCATGCTCCTTTTCCACACTGGCGATCAGGCGCATGGTGGTGGCAATCTCCTTAAACCCCTCCTGTTCGGCAACGTCGGCGAACTCCTTATACATTTCGCTCCACTCATAATGCTCGCCCTCCGCCGCGTCCAGAAGGCTGTCCACCGTATTCGGCATGGCGCCTTCCTTTAGATACTTGAACCATAGTTCGGCGTGCTCCTTTTCGTTCGAGGCGGTCATTTCGAAAATATCCCCGATTTGCTGGTACCCTTCTTTGCGCGCGGTCGCCCCGTAAAAGGTATATTTGTTGCGCGCCTGGGATTCCCCGGCAAACGCCGCCATCAAATTGGCTTCGGTACGGCTTCCTTTTAATTCCATAGCAAAAACCTCCTTTGTCGTCGCCCTTATTATGGACGGCCGAAAAGGAGGTTATACCAATTTTTACAGGAATTTTTTAACCCTCGTTAAAACGGGAAAGGAACGCGCGGGTCCGTTCGTTTCTTGTATTTCCAAACACTTCTTCGGGTGTACCCTGTTCAATGATTGCGCCCTGGTCCATAAAGATCACCTGGTCGGCGACGTCGTGCGCGAATTTCATCTCATGGGTCACCACTACCATCGTCATCCGTTCGGCGGCCAGTTCGCGAATGACCTTCAGGATTTCGCCGGTCAGCTCGGGGTCGAGCGCCGAGGTCGGCTCGTCGAAAAAGAGGATATCCGGATTCATGGCCAGCGCCCGCGCAATCGAAACGCGCTGCTGCTGCCCGCCGGAAAGCTGGTACGGGTAAGCCTCCGCTTTGTCGCTCAGGCCCATTTTTTGCAGCAAGACGCGAGCTTCCTGCTCTGCCTCCCGCCGGCTTTTTTTCAGCACCCGCACCGGCGCCTCGGTGATGTTGCGCAGCACGGAAAAGTGAGGGAACAGGTTAAAGTTCTGGAAGACAAGCCCCAAATGCAGGCCGATCTGCACGCAGGTCTTTTTATCGGCGTACACG